>CAYMWV010000010.1:46804-48769 GCA_964394395.1 uncultured Sediminispirochaeta sp. | reverse complement strand
TACGAGATGGTAAACTATGCCACCGGGAACACCTTTTCAGCTGGTGAAATTCGGGTTGATATGCTCCTTGATTCCTTCAACATGGCACTTCCGGGTACCCTCTAATGATAGTGGTAGGGGGAGAGATAAATACCGGGATACCGGGGATCGCCGATATCTTTGAAACAAAGGATGAAGGGTCTCTATTGAATCTGGCAGGAAAGCAGATTTCATTGGGCTCGGATATGCTGGGCATAAATCTTGGATCCAGAGCTAAAGAGGAAGAAGAGATGGCCTGGGCTGTTTCGGTAATCCAGTCCCATTATCAGATACCCATCGCTTTTGATACCTCGAATCTTCGCCTGCTTCGGTCTGTATTAAAGGGATATGACAAGAGCTCCGGTAGAGCCCTCCTCAATTCTACCACCGCCAAGCCTGAGCATCTCGCTGAGGCTTGCCAGCTCGCTTTAGAGTATGACCTGCTGATGGTAGCACTCCCCACCGACGGGGTGGGGAAGGAGGAGAGCGATGAGAGCCGCCTGAAACATACCACAACCATAGTGGAGAAGCTGTCGATGGAAGGAATCCCTATCAATAGACTCTACCTTGACCCGATGCTCTATCCCCTTTCGGTTCGAGAAAAGAGCGGACCCGCTTTTCTTCATCTTCTCCGGGCTATCCGGAAGGAGTTCCCCGAAGCCAATACGATCTGCGGATTGGATAATATCTCCCACGGTTTACCCGGCAGGGAATTAATCTCCGCATTTTTTCTGGCCATGGCCATGGAGGCGGGGCTTTCGGCGGTTATTATGAAAACAAACCCCCTTCACTGGGGGGCTTTGAAAGCTTCGGAGGCTTTACTGGCGGAGGACCCTTCCTGCCTGGCCTATATTGAGGCGTGGCGGACAGGAGTTTGGGATCTCTATCTTGATGATGATGCGCAAGCGGGAACATCATGAAAAAAGCGCCCCTCTATCCGGAAAAAGCACCAGAATCCCACGAGAAAGTCAACGCAATCCCTCTCTATGTTCGCATAAAGGAATCAATGGTGGATATGATTCGTCAGGGTGCATTTCCCGGAAATCGACTCCCTCCGGAGAGTGATTTATCGGAAAAGCTGGGGGTAAGCCGTACAACCATTCGGGAAGCCCTCGCCTCTTTAAGCAGAGAGGGGATCATCTCTAAACGGCACGGGATTGGTAACTTGATTCATCCTAGTACCTTGAACTCCCGGATGCGGATTGATCGCTATCAGGACTTTGTAGCTATCCTGGAGGATGCGGGACACCAGGTTGAGGTACAGCGGCTTAGCTACCAATGGCAGCCGGATGAAAAGAACCTCTTTATTGAGCTCTGTTACCTGGCCGATGGTGAGCATGCCATTGCTGTGGAAGTGTTTATACCAAAGGAGCAACTGAAAAAGGATCCCACCGATGACACCTCCCTCTACAACACCCTGCCGGAGTTTCTGAACCAATACGCTGTGGAACCGGTATCTCACTCAATTTGTCTCTTTCGTCCCGTCGTGGCGGACAAGGAATCGGCACAACGTCTCCATATTTCCGCCGGCTCTCCCATTCTTGAGTGGGAGGAGTCCTTCTACAGCGTTTTTGATACCCTTTTAGCCGAGACCCTCATCTTCTTTAATCCATCGGTGGTCTCCTTTTCGCTCCTCAGGAAGTGGGAATAATGGCTGCGATCTATGACTGTCATATCCATGTAAGCGAACCGATAGAGCTGATTCTTGAGGAGATGGATCGAAATGGTGTTGCAAGAGGGCTTGTTTGTCCTTCCGGCATAGCCCGGGGAGAGCTTGTGGAGAGTCTCTCTTCAGCAAAGGCGATGATGGATCGGATCTCCCGCTCCAGAGCTGCCGATAGCGAAACCGGATTCGCCCTGGTGAGACAGTGGAATCGTAAAACCGCCGCTCTGATTGCACCCCATGTAGAGAGAGTTCGTGGTTTTGCCAAGGTAGACCTTCGCTTA
>CAYMWV010000010.1:4812-46704 GCA_964394395.1 uncultured Sediminispirochaeta sp. | reverse complement strand
GATTGCACCCCATGTAGAGAGAGTTCGTGGTTTTGCCAAGGTAGACCTTCGCTTAACGGAGAAGCAGATTGCATCGGTGATGCAAGAGGCTTTGGAGCTTGATTTTATCGGCTTTGGAGAGATCCTGGGCGCAGAGGTGTGGCCGGAGCGTTTTGCCTATCTCCTCGCCTGTTCCCAGGACTTGGGGGGCTATCCTATATTCGTCCATGCTGATTATCCGATGACCAGCGAAACCCTGGCTCTTCTGGTGGAGGGGGCAAAGAAGCATCCTTTGGTTCCTTTGATTATTGGTCACCTCGGTGGAGATTTCTGGATTGAGGCGATAGAGTGGGCGATGCCGGTTAAAAACATCTACCTGGATATATCTGAAGCGGTTAACCTGGTGGCGGTCCGAACTGCCGCTGCGGAAGTTCCCGATAGACTCTTGTATGGAAGTGATTTCCCCTGGGAAACCGAGGCGGTGGGGCTGCAGCGTATTGATGCGCTAAAACTCCCGCAGAGCCGTAAAGATGATATTCTGGGGAAAAATCTGGAACGACTCCTTGATACCCTTCCTATAAATCTTTCTTCACTGCAAAGCGGCGCTGGGGCCGCTGGGAAAGAGCTATGAGGTGGGGGAGAGGGACGATAGTGGTAGGTGCAGGGGTAGTCGGTCTCTCTGCGGCTTACTATCTGGCGGCCCTGGGGGAAATGGTAACGGTCCTTGACCGGGGTTTTCCCGGAACCGGAGCGAGTGGAGATAATCTGGGGCAGCTTTCACTCATGGACAGGGATGAAAGGATGCAGTTTTCCTGGTGCATGGAGAGCATCGCTCTCTATCGGGAGCTGGAGGAGGAGGAGGGGATAGATACCGAGCGAAATGAGTGCGGTGGTCTTCTTCTCCTTGGAACGGAAGAGCAGAGAGAGATTGCTCTATCCCTGGTTCATTCCCATCAGAAACGGGGGCTTCAGGTGGGTTTTCTGGATACTAAGGGAATTAAGGATATTGAGCCCCATTTTGATGCTCCTTCCCTCTTGGGTGCCCTCTACTGCCCCCGGGAAGGTTCGATTATGCCTTTGAAAACCCTTAACGGTTTAACTGAAGCTGCCCGACGGCGGGGGGTCTCCTTCCGGTTCCGTACCGAAGTTACCGCCCTTGCTCTTGCAGGAGATAGGGTGCTTGGAGTGCATACCCGGGGTGGGATGCTTGAAGCTGACAGGGTTCTGGTCGCCGCAGGAGCCTGGACCGGTATCCTTGCCGGGTCGGCGGGTATGGAAATACCCCTGAGTTATCACAAAGGAGCCGCTCTGGTTACCGCTCCGGTGCCCCCCTGCATCAATTCAGTAGTTGTGAGCGGTGGTTTTCTGCTGAAGCGGAAGATAGAGCGGAGGGTGACCGGATTGGGTATTGCCCAGCACAGAAACGGCAGCTTGCTTATTGGGCAAGCCACCGAGCGGGGCAACAATTTTGACCGATCCCTCTCTCCGGAGGGGATCAGGGAGATCATCATCAACTTTCTCTCCCATTTCCCTGGTCTTAAAGAGCTGGAGGTACTGAGAGCCTGGGCTGGAAACACCCCCTACACCAATGACGGGGCTCCGATTTTTGGCTATTCAGAGAGGTTCTCCAACCTCTTCTTTGCCGCAGGGCTGAAAGGAGCCTTTTCTACCGCTTTAGGGGCGGGAAAAATGGCTGCCCAGATGATTACCGGTGATACAGATGCTGCATTACAATCCCGGGGAATAGATAGTCGGGATCTTGAGGCGATGGAACCGGAAAGGAGTGTTTGCGACCATGGCTAATCCCACCTCGTATAAACCGGGAAACTCGGTGCTCCACAGGACCGATCCGCGGATTAAAACTGTCGTTTTGGTTATCTTTACCATCCTCATTTTTATTATCCGCAGTTTCTCTGCCATTGGCCTTCTTTTTGTGGTGATCCTCCTCCTTTGGAAGATTTCCGGGCTTGGTTTTGGGACCATCCTCTCCTATATGAAGCTTCTGATGGTGCTTTTTCTTCTTTTGATGATTATGCAGACCATCTTTTATCCCGGGGATATTGTGCTGGTGGAACCGTTGATTCCTCATTGGTTTCCCCTCCTGGGCGGAATGGGGGATATTACTCTGGAGGGGATTCTCTATGGAGTGCTCCTCTGCCTTCGAGTGCTGACACTTATGTGTACCCTGCCGCTTCTCCTGGTAACAACCACCATTGAAGAGCTTGCCCTGGCAATGGTAAAGATGGGCCTCTCCTATAAGGTCGCTTTTACCGCCACAACCGCTCTCAATCAGCTCCCCATCCTCCGCTCCGACATCCTATCCATCATGAACGCTCAGAAACTGCGGGGCTTTACCGTCTTTGATACCGGTAAATGGTATCAAAAACTGAAGGCCTTTCCAACGCTGGTGGTCCCCCTGGTGATGGGGGCGATGCGTCGGGCCACTCTTATGGGGGTTGCAATGGATTCACGGGCTTTCGGATCTGATACAAAACGAACCTATATAATGACCATAAAGACCGGGCCGAAAGATTGGCTTTTTCTTTGCGGCTCCCTGCTTTTCGGGACAGGCCTTCTGGCCATGAATGTATATTTGATCTAATAGGGGTTATGATGGCGAAAGAAGAGGAGATAATTCGATTCGAACAGGTGAGTTACCGCTATCCCCGAACGAAGGAGTGGGTACTTAAGGGACTCGACTTCTCAATTAAAAAGGGGGAGTTTATCGCCCTTATCGGCGAGAATGGAGCCGGGAAGACCACTTTATGTAAATGTCTCAACGGGATTATTCCCCACACCGAGAGGGGGAAGATGAAGGGCAATGTCTTTGCCGCCGGGCTCAATACCAGGAGTGCCTACACCTCCGAACTGGCCCTCCATGTGGGGATTGTTCTTGAAGATCCGGACACCCAGCTCTTTACTACCACTGTTCTCAGTGAGATAGCCTTTGGCCCGGAAAACCTGAAGCAGGATCCTGAGGAGATAAAGAAGAGTGCCAAATGGGTACTGGATGTAGTCAGATTAGAGGGCTATGAAAATCGGCCCCCTACAGCCCTCTCAGGGGGGCAGAAACAGCGGGTTGCTATCGCCTCTGTTCTTTCCATGAAGCCGGAGATTATTGTCCTTGATGAACCTACAAGTCAGCTGGATCCCCTTGGCACTGAAGAGGTGTTTGAGGTGATCCAGGAGCTGCGGATAAACTACGGGATGACCATTGTCATGGCTTCCCATAAGATGGAGGAGATTATCCGTTTTACCGACCGGGTTATGGTGCTCCATGAGGGGGAGGTGCTCGCCTTTGATACTCCCCAGAAGGTTTTTCAGAATGAAGAGCTCTTTAAACAGGTCCTGGTTGATATTCCATCTCCCATTGAACTTTCCACCTATCTGCAGAAACGGGATGTTCCAGTCCACACCTTTTCAACCATTGAGGAGGGGGAAAAGGAAATACGCCGCCGTTTAGGCAGCCTGGAGGCAGTCCATGAATCATGAAGCTGTCCTGACGATCGATGGACTCTCCTGTACCTATGGGGGGGGTGTTGAGGCCCTTAAACATATCGATTTGGAGATATTGAGAAACCAGTTTGTCGGTATTATCGGTCAGAATGGCGCCGGGAAATCGACTCTCCTCGCCCACATGATTGGATTGATGAAACCGAAGATAGGAAAGGTGCTTGTTCTTGGAACCGACACCAGGAAGGTCACTGTCTCTGAATTGGCCCTGAAGGTAGGCTTTGTCCTTCAGAATCCCGATCTGCAACTCTTTGCCTCCACTGTCCGGGAGGAGGTCGCTTTCGGTCTCGATAATATGGGAATAGCCGGGGATGAACAGGAAGAGCGGCTAGAGAGATCCCTGAAAAAGGTGGGTCTGGAAATGAAAATGGATCACTTCCCCCTCACTTTGAGTAAAGGTGACAGGGCCAAAGTGGTGATTGCATCGGTTTTGGCCATGGATCCCCAGATAATTATTCTGGATGAGCCGACCTGCGGCCAGGACCATAAGGGTAATACCCAGATCATGGATATTGCAACAACACTGCAGGAGGAGGGGAAGACCATCGTAGTGGTTACCCACAATATGGGGCTTATTGTTCGTTACGCCCAGAGAATTATTGTGATGAAGCAGGGAGAAGTGTTTATGGATGGGTCGGTACGGGAAGTCTTCTCCCATCCCGGAAAACTGCTTGAGACTCAAATTAAAGCTCCCCACATTACCCGATTGGGAAGATCTCTTCAGGATCGATTAAAGAGTGACAGGACCTACCTGGGGGTGGAAGAGCTTGGCCGGGACCTCGTTCGGCTCTGCACCGGCCAGGGAGAAGCATAGTTAATCAAGCCCCTCAAAGAGGGGTGCCAATAGGAGGCAAGATATGGAAGATGGATCTAGAAAGGATCTCACGAAGTTGCAGGGGTACAAACTCCTGGGCGGAGTTCATCCGTCGGTTCTGGCAATCTGGGCGGCCCTCATTGCGGCGGGGAACCTGCTGCCTGCAATCCCGATTATCGGATCCGGAGGGACCTTCAGTGTCAGTGCGGCCCTTATCCCGCTGGCAGGGGTCTTTTTCGGACCGATCGGAGGTGCAATTTGTGGTGCCATTGGAGGCTTTATCGGTCAGATAATCGCCCCGCACATAGCCTGGTTGGGGATTGCTACCTTTCTGGTTGGTACGGTGAACGCCTTTGTCGCAGGTTGCATCACCAGAAGAAAGTGGTACATTGCCGTAGGTATCATAGCCCTGGGCTATATCCTCTGGTTTTCTACAGCCATCGGCCGGGATGCGGCGATCTTTCCCTTGGTTTTCTATACCATAGGAGTGGTAGCTACCGGTGTGGGTGCCATTATCTGGCGGAATGAGCATATCTTCACGAAAAAGCCCATTCTTCGCAGTATTGGGGTCTTTGCAGCTGCCTACGGAGGCTTTGTTGGTGCTGCCGCATTGGCAAACTTTGCGGGTATCATGCTCTATCAGTGGCCCTCGCAGATGTGGGTCGGCCTGACGTTTGTATCTCCCTGGGAGCGGGCAATCTTTTCCCTGGGGGCTACCATTATTGGTGTACCTCTCCTGTTAGGCCTTCCAAAGATCGGTGTATTTGTCGGATCGGATCTGGAAGAAGCTGATGAAGAGGATGATGAAGAGGCAAGTGGAACAGAGGAGCGGAAGGAGGATTAGTATCCCCGCTTTGGCCATGAAAGGCCGGCTATCCTGTAGCCGGCCTGCTACCTGGAGTACGTATGCTGATTGATTCCCATGTGCATATCACCGACCCGGCTGTCATCTCGTCCATGGATGTTTGGAGACAAAAGGAGCCCTATTTCGATCTCTTATGCGGAAGCCCAAAAAATCGCAATGTGGATGTTCCCGAGTTGTTGGAAGAGATGGATAGAACCGGAGTAGATATCTCGGTAGCTTTCGGTTTCGGATTTCGTCATCAGGACCACTGCCGGGCTGCCAATGATTACACTATCCGGTCGGTGGAACAATTCCCGGAGAGACTTGTGGGATATGCGATCGTGAACCCCAAAGAGAAAGGGGTAGTGCAGGAGCTGGAACGGTGCCGGAAGGGGGGACTTAAAGGGGTTGGCGAAATTATGCCCCTGGGACAGGAGATTGATATTACCGATCCCTCTACCATGGAGGAGCTTTGCGGCTTTTGCGGTGATCATCAGTGGCCTGTACTGGTCCACATCAACGAGCTGGTGGGGCACTACTATCCCGGGAAAACGAAGGATTCCATCAAGGAGGCGGAGGTTCTGGCGGAAAATTTCCCGGAAACCACCTTCATTTTTGCTCACCTTGGAGGCGGGCTCTGTTTCTATGAGACCATGCCGGAACTCCGAAAAAGGCTGAGCAATGTCTACTACGACACAGCAGCGCTTCCATTTCTCTACGATCGCACCCTTTTTGCGGGGCTTAAAGGCTTTGGATTAATGGAGAAGCTGGTTTACGGCTCTGATTACCCCCTGCTCAATCTTGAACGATACCGGGAGAAGATCGATATAGGGATGCTCTCCCCGGAGGAGCGGGACGCCTTTTTTGGCTTGACCATGGGGCGCATCCTGGGCTTGAAGGAGAAAAGCAGTGAATGATACCCTTTTTACCCACATAGATAGCCTGATTCGGGACGCCGGTCGGATAGAAAAAGATATAGACCTTTTTGTATCCGGTGGAAAGATAGCCGCCCTGGGCCGGAACCTGGAAGGAAGGGAAGATGTTTCGATCCCCGAAACTGCAGAGAGAATTGATTGTCGGGGAAAAATTCTCTTTCCGGGGTTTATAAACGCCCATACCCATCTCTACCAGTGCTTTTTACGGGGTAAAACTGATTCAGTCGCTCTCAAGTCCTGGAATGAGGAAGTTATTTTCCCCTTTGCTGACCGGGTCCACACCCTGCACTGGGAGGCGAATGATATAGAGGCGGGCTATTACTGGAGCCTTGTTGGATGCATAGAGATGATCCGCAGTGGAGTTACCGGTTTTGTTAATATGGACCTGACCCTGGACAGCAGTTACAGGGCCTATATCGATTCCGGAATGCGGGCTGCCGGAGCGGTTACTGCGGTAAACCGATGGATTCCAAAAAAACTGGACCGGGATCTGGAAACCAGGAAAAGGGAAATTATCGGCTACATAGAGAAGTGGCACAAGCATCCGGAATCGGCGGGGAAGGTTCAGGTCTTTATCGCCCCTTCTACCCCCTTTGCCTGTACCGAAGAGTTTCTTCACTGGCAGATGGACCAGGCGGAGAAGTACGATCTGGGGGTGCAGATCCACGTGTCAGAAAACAGATGGGAGATAGAACAGGCCCGTAAAGAGTATGGGACCACCCCTCTCGCCTATCTTGAGCAAATCGGATTTCTCCGAAGGCCCATACTTGCGGTTCACTGTGTGCATCTTACCGATGAGGAGCTTGCTATTGCCCTTGAAAAAGGGGTCATCCCCATTTACAACCCGAAGAGCAACATGAAACTGGGAAGCGGGGTCGCTCCAATCCCGAAGATGCTGAAGATGGGACTCAAGCCTGCCCTTGCCACCGATGGTGCAGCTTCCAACGACCTGCTGAACATCTTTGAAGAGATGCGCTGTGGAGCGGGACTGCAAAAGGCGGCTCACCTTGATGCTTCTATCTTTACTGCCGAGGATATCTTTACCATGGCAACCGAGAACGGCGCCCGGGCCATGGGGATAGATGGGGGAACCATCGATCCGGGGAGGGAGGCTGATTTTGTTATCCTCTCTGGCGACCGGATCTGGTCTGCTCCTGTTCATGACCCGATACAGAATCTGGTATATTGCTGTACTCCGGGAAATGTGGAAAGTGTCTATATAGGTGGCGATCCGGTGCTGAAGGATGGGGAGTTTACACAACTTGATGAAGCAGCGGTTTTTCAAAAAGCCAAGGATATATTCAGAGAGAAGTTTGGAAACCTCGGGTCCGATTTTTCCGCTGAGTTTTAGAGGGTACTTATGGAAGAGAAAGCATTAGAAAAAGAGATCATCGAACTGCGAAGGGAGCTCCACCGGAGACCGGAGCTTTCGGGAAAGGAGAAGGAAACCTCCCGCAGGCTGGCAGAATATTTGAAGGAAGCCGGGCTGGAGGTTCATACGGGAATAGGGGGTTATGGAGTAAAAGCGGTTCTGCGGGGAGAGCGCCCGGGGAGGACCATCGCTTTCCGGGCGGACATGGACGCCCTGCCGGTGGAGGAGAAGAATAATCTTGAGTTTAGGTCCGAAATTCCCAATGTGATGCACGCCTGCGGCCATGACGGCCACTGTGCCTGTGTTGCCGGGGCGGCAAAGATGGTCTTGAAGATGCTTGAAGGAGGAAGACCGGAGGCAGGTAATATCGTCTTCATTTTTCAGCCCGCCGAGGAACTTCCCCCCGGGGGGGCAAAGTTTATGATAGAAGATGGGGTGATGGAAGACCCCAAGATAGATACCATCATCGGTCTTCACAACAGCCCCAATTTCCCCTCCCGGATGATCATCATTCCTGAAGGAGCGGTTACCGCAGGGAGTGATATCTTCGACCTGGTCATTAAAGGGCCCGGAGGACATGGAGCGAGACCGGAGAATTGTGCTGACACAGTCCTGATGGCGTGCCATTTTGTAGTGCTCCTGCAGTCCATGGTGAGCCGAAAGTTTAGCCCCGGTCAGTGGCCGGTTATCTCGGTGGGGACGATAGCCGGAGGGAAGGCCCACAATATCATTCCCGACGAAGTGAAGGTTACCGGTACGGTCCGCTCCTTTAAAGGGGATGGCAAAGTGGTGAAGGAGCAGATGCACTGTATCCTTGATTCATTGACCAATCTGTTTGGTGGGGAGTACAGCATCTCTTACCGCTTTGGTTATCCCTCCACGGTAAACGACCCGGAGATTTCAGAACTGGTCCGGCAGCGGGCCATGGAAAACAGCTATTTTCAGTGGGTGGAAACAAATCTTGATCGGGCTTATGTTTCGGAAGATTTTGGCTATTACAGCGCCCAGGTTCCATCCTGTTACCTGATCTTCGGTGTAGGTGAGGGGAGAGAAGAATCAGCCGGACAGCCGCATACAAGTGCGTATGTCATGGATGATTCGGTACTTCCTCACATGTCCCGGCTTCTTGCGGAAATAATGATGGATTATCTAAAAGGGGAAGAGTAAGGAATGCCAAGGATTGCTGATCATCCCATCCTGGGGGCCGGGGAGGCGTCACCGGAGATAACCGTTTTTGTGGATGGTAAACCGGTGGGGGGAAAGGCGGGAGAACCGCTGGCGATACTGCTTTTAGCTTCAGGGATGGATCCCCTGCGGAGAACTTCCAAGGGTTCCCCCCGCTCCATTTTCTGCGGTATCGGTCAGTGCACAGATTGTTCCATGACCGTCAACGGAGTCCCCAATGTTAGAACCTGCATCACCCCAGCTGTGGATGGAATGGTCATTGAGACCTCAAAGGAAAGCGACAGGGAAGGCAAGGGGTGAAAAAATCACCACTGAAAAATCCACAACTCCTGGTTATCGGTGGAGGGCCTGCGGGGCTTGGGGCAGCTATAGAAGCTGCCCGGCGGGGGCTGAAGGTAGTACTGATTGATGAAGGGACCCAGGCGGGAGGACAGCTTTTTAAGCAGATCCATCGCTTTTTCGGTTCAAAAGAGCATATGGCTGGAACACGGGGCTTTCAGATTGGACGGGAACTGCTTGATGAAGCTCACAAATGGGGGGTAGAGACCCTTCTTTCCAGCCGGGTGGTTGGTATTTTCCCCGATCGCCGGGTCTCCATTCTTTTCCAGGACAAGACCATTCAAATGCTAAAACCCGACTCGATCATTATTGCCACCGGGGGAGGGGAAAAGGGGATTGCCTTTCCCGGCTGGACCCTTCCCGGGGTGATGACCGCCGGGGCTGCCCAAACCTGCTGCAATATACATCGATATCTTCCCGGTAAACGAGTAGTGGTACTCGGTTCGGGGAATGTGGGCTTGATCGTGGCGTATCAGCTTCTTCAGGCCGGTGCGGAGGTGCCTTGCGTTCTTGAGTCCAGAGAGTTTCACGGCGGCTACCAGGTACATGCGGAGAAGCTGCTTCGGGCAGGAGTAGCTATCCGGACAGGGTACACCGTAAAGGAAGCAGTGGGGGTGGAACATATTGAATCGGTGCGCATAACTGCTGTGGATAGTGATTGCCGCCCCAGGCCGGGGAGCGAAGAGCTTATCGCTGCTGATACCCTCTGTATCGCCGTAGGACTTCGGGCAAACGCAAGATTGGCCGATATGGCGGGCTGTGAGATGGTCTACTGCCGAGAATTTGGTGATATTCTGCCTCTGCATGGCCCTGGAATGGAGACATCGATACCGGGGATATTTATTGCCGGAGACGCTGCCGGGATTGAGGAGGCAAATACAGCCCTGGAAGAGGGAAGGATTGCCGGAATAAGCGCAGCTTCCTTCCTCGGCTCCATACCAGATAAAGCGGCAAAGCTCGATAGAGAGGAGGTGTGGCAGCGGCTTAACGCTCTCCGGGGCGGGAGCTTTGGAAAGATGAGAAGATTGGGGAAGCATACCTTGTTACACTTTTACGACTCCTCTCCCAAGCTTGGCAATCTTGCACAGGAGCCTGATAATTACTGTTCCGACCAAGCTCCTGGGGAAACGGATTTGGCCCTTCCCAAGTTCGGCAGCCGCCCCATAGCAGTTATCGCTTGTGACCAGGATATCCCCTGCAACCCCTGCGTTGCGGTTTGTCCGGTTCATGCGATATCGATGGAGCCGGATATAATCGGTATTCCGAAGCTGAACCGCCAACTCTGTACCGGCTGCGGTGCCTGCCTTGTCGTCTGTCCCGGCCAGGCGATTACCCTTTTTCAGGAGCGGTACAATGAAGAGCGCTCAGCCCTCACCTTTGTGTATGAACTCCTCCCTCTGCCGAAACCTGGAACTCCCTGCAGAGCGCTTGACCGGCATGGCCGTTTTGTGTGTGATGCCGAGGTCGTAAAGGTACGCTCGGGGAAGAAGCTTGAAGCTAGCAATCTCATCACGATTGCCTTTCCCCGGGAATATGCTCAGATGGTGCGGTTTATGGAGAGACAAGGAGAGGGGATAGAAGCTGATGGATGATGCAAAGGGTGATGTAAAGAATGATGGATCACTCATTATCTGCCGTTGTGAAGAGATTTCCGAAGCAGAGATAGTGGGCGCTGTAAAAGGGGGGTGTCGAAGTGTGGGGGAGGTGAAGCGCTACTGCCGGGCGGGTATGGGTCTCTGTCAGGGACGTACCTGTGCACCCCTGGTGCGAGATATCATCGCCCGGGAAACCGGCCTCTCCCGGGAAGGGATAGCTTCGGACAGTGTCAGGTTTCCGGTTCTGCCCCTCTCTCTCTCCTCTTTTCTGGACTTTCACTCCGACACGGAAAAATGATAGCCCCTGTTTGAACAAGCTTCCCAGCAATTCTAAATGTGAGACGACCACGATTAGTGGTCGACCATAAAAACGAAACGTAAAAAGGAATTCTCAATGTGGCAAGGAAATAAGTTGAAAATTGATGCAAAACCCATGATTATGCGCAGTATCGCCGGCTTCCGGCGCTAACGAGCAAGAATCATGGGTTTTGCAATCGAGTTTTCATTCTTTATTTTGCCACATTGAGAATTCCTGCAAGCCACCCTTTGCATCTTGGCAAGAAGAGGGCTCTGGTTCATACTTGTTTCCCATGGATAAGGTTCAATTTGATTATCAGATAATCTATTTTGCTCTTGTTACCCTCCTATCCCTTGCTTTTGCCCTGGTTGCCCCCTTTATCCTGAAAAAACAGGAAGAGGTCCGGCGGAAACGGATAGAGAAGCTCAAAGGGTTTACTGCGGTCTCCACCGACTCTCCGATTCACTCCCAGCGAAAGAAGGCGATCGCCAATGCGGTTGAATCGGTTGGGGGGCGCTTCTCCATCATCAAGAAAATTTCTCTGGTTATCATTTTTATCATCTGGCTCCTCTTTGTCTCCTTCCCCTTCCTGGGGATGATTCCAGCCACAATTATCAGCATCGTCCTTTCTGCGGGGGGAGTACTTATCGGTATTACCGCCCGGCCGGTGATTGAAAATGCCATCGCCGGGATCATCATCACTTTTTCCAAACTCTTCCGGATTGGGGATGTGGTCTATATTGATGAAGCTTTCGGAACGATTGAGGATATCACCATAACCCATTCGGTGATTAAAATGTGGGACTGGCGGCGCTATGTCATCCCCAACAGCAGGATGATGATCAAGGATATTATCAATTACACTCTCTTTGACACCTTTATCTGGGCTTATGTGGAGTTTTACGTATCCTATGAGGCAGATCTGGCAAAGGTGGAAACGCTGGCCATAAGAGCCGCCGAGGATCATATTCATGAAATTGAATTTGAGGAACCCCAGTTCTGGGTCATGGGGATGGAGAAGGATTCAATCCTCTGCTGGCTGGCGGTTTGGGCAAAGACCCCCTCGGATGCCTGGGTACTCCGTTCAGATCTGAGGGTCTCTCTTATCAGGATGCTGAAGGCCGAGGGGATTGCAGCCCACATGGGGAGGGTCACCTTCCGCAATGACGGACCCAGTAGCGGTGGCCCGGGCAGGGGTGGACCAGGCAGGGGCGGATCGGAAGAGGGGACCACGGCGGCTCCCCCCCTTACGGGTGGACGGACCAGGGGTCCATCCACCCCACAGGCTTCGTCGAGGGAGTAAAATCTGTGTTTATTGACCAGCTTGATCACCTGATAGCTGCAACAATTCATTCCTCCCAGCATAGCCGTTTTGTTTTCCCCAGCCAGGTTGCGGCGGATTGGCGCTTACGACGGGCTTTGGAATATGGATCGTTCCAGGCTCTGCGCAAGGAGCGCTTTATCAGCTGGGACACTTTTAAAGAGGAGTGTTTTGACGAGGAGCGGAAGGAAAAGCCGGTAAACGGTGCGGTGAGGATGCTCTTCTGCGATACCCTTCTGGAAGAGAACAGCAGCGCCTCCCAGCCCCTCTTTTCTGAACTGGTTCCTCCGGAGTACAGAGATTTCTCCAAGAGTTACCGTTCCCTGCTTGTAGGAATTCTTCCCAACCTGGAACCGCTGGCCCAGCACCTCATGGACGAGAAGGAAGGCTCTTTCCCACCCCTCCTCAGGGAAGATTATCTCTTCCTTACCCACCGGTACAGGGCCTTCCTCTCTGAGCGGGGGCTCTTCGAACCGGGAACAAATAAGCCGGATCCGAAACCCCTGAAGGGGGAGACCTTTCTTATCTTTCCCGAAGTGGTAGAGGACTTTGGTGAGTATCGACCCCTTTTGGAGCCCCTTGAAGGGCTGAGAATCATCTCCGGGGAAGCGCTTTATGGGGAGTCGAAGGAGCCGCAGAGTGGGATGCTCCATGGAATCGAGCCTGCCGGGGCTGGTTCAGTGCGGGGAGGCTCAGTTGGGGGAGGTAATCCCTCGGGGAGTGAAAGCACTCTCTACCGCTACACTTCCGGCGCACAGGAGATGGCCCGGCTGATGGACCGGATCACCGCTCTTTTGAAGGGTGGAACACTTCCTCGGGAGATCGCCATCACCCTCCCGGATATGGAGCAGTGGAGAGATCGGCTTGAAGAAGAAGCGAAAAACCGCTCCCTTCTCCTTCGATTTCGCAGTGGCCGCCCCCTGTCGGAGAGTGTCCCGGGCCGCTTTTTTCGTCTCCTCTATGAGACCAACTCCGGCGGATGGGAGTTTGAGAAGCTGGACTCTCTGCTGATGGACCGAGCTATTCCCTGGCAGCAGCCGGTGTTGCTGCGACGGCTGCTCCTCTTTGGCCGGGACTACTATTGCCACCGGGACCCCCATCGCTGGGAAAGCAGTTTGAACCGGGCGGGGAAGGATGTGCTTCTCTCCACCTTCAGCTCCCTTCGAAGGGGGGTGGAGGAGCTGTTGGCGGCGAAGAGCTTTCTTCAATTGAAGGAGCGGATACAGCCCTTTCTCCGCAGCCGCCTTGATGCCGAAGGGTGGTCTGAGAGGGATCTTCCCCTGCTTCAGCGATCTCTGGATGCTCTGGAGGAGCTGGTCCGGGCCGAATCGATTGCCCAATTCTCCTCCTCTCTGCCGGTATTCCCCCTCTGGATCGAGTGGCTGGGGAAAAAGCAGTATGTGCCGAAGCAGGAGAAGGGGGGTATTCCGGTGTACGACTACCGGGTTTCCGCCGGGATAAGCCCGGAGCACCATTTCATCCCCGGCTGCGGCCAGCAGAAGAGCCGGGCTCTCCGGCAGCGTTACCCCTTCCTTCCCGAGCATCTGCGGAAAGAGCTTCCCGATGCGGAGATTGACCTCTCCGCTCCCTTCCTTTTCCTCTACAGCCGGGTTGGAAAGGGAGCTCTCTTCTCCTTCTCCGAGGCAGGTTTCGGTGGGCCTGACCTGCCTCCTTCGGAGCTTCTGAGCCTGGAACATCGGAAGCAGGGAGCCCCGGATCAAAAAGCCCCGGATCAGGGGGGTCTGGGTTTGGAGGGCCTGGACCTGGAGTCACAAAATCCGGGGGTGTGGATTGATCCATTGGTTGATCCATGGATCGATCCCTACCGGCATGAAGCAGATTGGTGGCTTGGAACAGCCTCTGTTGAGACCCTCTGGCCCCTGCAGATAAGGGGACTTGAAGGCTATTTCCCTGTGGACCGGGCCATGGAAGAGCGGCGGAAAAAACAGGAGCCCGGCATAAACGGTGTCACCACATCCTTTGGAGAAGGGGACTACGCTGCGCTTCTTATTGATTCTCTCCTTCGGGGGCGGGATCGTTTTGAAGTGAGCCCCAACTTACTGGAGAGCTTCTTCGGCTGTCCCTTCTCCTTTTTTATCGACCGGGTACTCAAGGCCCGCTCTCCGGAACTGGATATCCGTTTCAGTGATGCGAGAATTGTGGGAAACCTTTTCCACCACGCTGCCGCTCTCTTTTTCCAGCTTCTCGGTTCTCAGAAACCCTACTCCGCTTTTACGGAAGAGGAGATTGGGGAGGCTGCCAATTCTGCTCTGGATGAAACCTTCACTCGCTGGCAGAGAGGAGGCGATCCTGTGCCCCTGCCCCCGGTGGCTGGCAGCCTGGAGCGGCTGATCAGGAGAGCCCTGATCGATTTTGCGACCCTCCATGGAGATTCCTATCCTGCTTTCCGCACCATGGAGGTGGAGGAGGAGTTGGAGAGCAGCTTCGACGGGGCCAGCCTCTCTGCCGGTCCGGTAAGTCTTCCTCTCATCTTGAAGGGGAGGCTCGACTGGCTCGGCAGAAATGATCGGGACTACCTCATCGTGGATTACAAGAAGAGACTCCGGCTGAAACAGGCCAGCCTTTCACCGGCGGATGAAGAGAGCTTTCCTGCCTCCTTTCAGATACCTTTTTACCGTCGCCTTGCCGAGGGCAGGGGGTACCAGAACTGCGGGGCTGCCTACTACGATGTTACTGAAGCAAAGTATGTACCGGTTTTTGGCGAGGCAGGGAAAAAACCGTGGTTCTCCGGGGAAGAGGCGGCGGTGCTGACCGATGGGGTGAACCGGGCGGTGGGAGAGATGAGCCGGCGGATAGGCCGGGGTGATTACCGGGCAGTGGAAGATTGCCAGGGCTGTGGCCACCGGGGAGTGTGCCGCCTGAAATTTCACATAGGCTCTTGAGGAATAGAGAAAACGGGGAAGGATACGATGGAGCTTGATAGAGATCAGAAAAGGGCGGTATTGACCGAGGATTCTGCGGTAGTATCCGCCGGCGCAGGGTCGGGAAAAACCACCGTCCTGACCAGCCGTTTCGTCCATCTGGTAAAGAGCCGTCAGGCGGAGGTTGATCAGATTCTCACCCTCACCTTTACCAGGAAGGCTGCGGCGGAGATGTATGAACGGATCTATCAGAAACTTCTCCAGGAGGTTCCCTCTGCGGCGGAGCAGTACGATCAGGCAGCCATCTCCACCCTGGACAGTTTCTGCGGCCGGATTGTCCGGGACAGATGTGAGCACTTTGGTCTCAGTCGCGATTTTCAACAGGACGATGCTCTGGTGGAGGAGCTTGCCCGCTCCGCCGCCCTGGATGTGATCCTCCGGGAAGGGAAGAATCCGGCTCTCCAGCGGATTATCGACCTTTTCGGTTTTGAAGTGGTTCTGGAGGAGCTCTTTGTTTCCCTTTCCAGGGAGTATTTCACCCTGCCGGGGGGAGAGAGCATACAGGAGGAGCTATCCCGGCAGCACCACTTTCTTGAGGGAGAAATTTCCCTGCTCCTGGAGGGGTGTGAGACGCTGCGAACCCGGTTTCTGGACCTCGATCCCTCGGACGGGAAAACTGTGGCGAAAGCAATTGAGGCTATGGAGAATCTCAATCTCCCCGAGTTCTCCAAAACGGGAGCTCCCGGGAATGGGGCTTCTGATGCTGAGCTTTCCAACGCAGGGTCTCCCGATCTTTTTTCCTCCGGGGCCAGGAGCTTCGTGGGGGAGGGGGGTGAAGAAACCCCTGCAGAAAGCCTGGATAAAATGATAGCTGCCCTGGAGAAAACCGGCACTCTCTCGGCATCCGGCCTGAGTACAAAGAAGGCGGGAGCTCTGCTGTGCAAGGAGTACATTGCCCAGTGGCGAACCCTTTATTCCCAACTGCTCACAGCCCTGGAGAGTGTCAAGGATTGGCCTCTTCTGACCAGCCTGGGAGATATCCTTGAACAGTTTCGACATCGTCTGGAGAAGGCAAAGCGGAACGCCGGGCTGGTCACCTTTCGAGACGTTTCGGCCATGGCGGTCAGCCTCCTGGAGGATGATCCGGAGTTTCGCCGCCGCTGGAAGGAGCGCTACCGCTTCATCATGATCGACGAGTTTCAGGACAATAACGACCTGCAGCGGCGGCTCCTCTTCCTCCTGGCGGAGAGACCTGAGAGGATGGAGCAGGGTGCGCCCCGGGCAGAGGAACTCCTTCCTGGCAAGCTCTTTTTTGTGGGGGATGAGAAGCAGTCAATCTACCGTTTTCGGGGAGCCGAGGTGGGGGTCTTTAAACGCCTCTCCCGGGAGCTTGCCTCATCCGGAGGGAGGGAGATCGAACTGCCCCGGAATTACCGAAGTGAGCCGGAGCTGATCGATTTTTTCAACTCCTTCTTTCCCTCCATCTTTGGTGCAGCAGAAGAACCTTTCGAAGCGCGGTTTCGGAGTCTGGAGAAGAGAGGGGCCAATGGGGGATCAGACCCGAAGATCGCCCTCTTTTACCAGGCCTACGGAGGAAACATCCCCGAAGGGGAGGATCCTGAGGGCTGGCTGAGTCAGGAGGAGTCGGAGGCGTGGTACATCGCCGGGAAAATTCTCTCCCTGCAGGGGGAGGGTAGATTCAACTTCAATGATATGGCCATCCTGATGCGCTCGGGAAGCAGCCAGATCAGTTATGAACGGATCTTTCGCAGACTGGGAATACCCTATACGGTGCAGAGCCCCCGGGCCCTCTTCCTGGAGGCGATCGCTTATGACTTCTACCAGATCCTGGAGCTTCTCCTCTACCCGGAGGATCGTCTTGCCTATGCGGCCCTGCTTCGCTCTCCCTTTTGCGCTCTCTCTGACATCTCCATGAGCCGCCTTATCATCCGGGAGCGGAAGGAGCACCGCAAACCCTTTTCCCTCCCTCCGGAGGAGATTTTTCCGGCCGGGGCGGAGCAGGATCGCTACCGGCGGCTTTGCGACCTTTACCATCACCTTGCAGAGCAGGTGGACCGGGTCCCCGCTACGGAGCTCCTTCGGCAGCTCTGGTTTGAGGGGGGATACCGTTATGCGGTGCTCCGCAAGGGGGCCTACCACAGTTACCTGGAGTATTACGACTACCTGGTCGAGATAGCAAGAAGCTATGATCGGAAGGGGGAACCCCTCTCCCGTTTTCTTGCCTTTCTCAGGGAGAA
Organism: uncultured Sediminispirochaeta sp.; assembly: GCA_964394395.1. Lineage (GTDB taxonomy): Bacteria > Spirochaetota > Spirochaetia > DSM-16054 > Sediminispirochaetaceae > Sediminispirochaeta. Next base: position 29,369 of record CAYMWV010000010.1, on the reverse strand, counting down.
TCTGGGAAAGTTTGAGAAGATTGATGATGTGGAGATAAGCCGGCTGGAAGAGTCGGGGGTAAAAATGATGAGTATCCATAAATCCAAGGGGCTGCAGTTTCCAGTGGTCTTTGTAAGCGGATGCGGAACCACCGGCCATCGGGAACATGAGGCAGCAAAACCGTACTACATCCACCCTGAACACGGGCTTACCCTGGCATCATCCTCCCGGGGAAGAAAGAGCGGAAAGGGAAACTACTTTCATCAGCTTGCCAAAACCTGCCAGGAGGAGCAGGAAATAGCTGAGATAAAGCGTCTTCTCTATGTTGCCGCCACCAGGGCGGAGGAGCAGCTCTACTTTTCCGGTTACCACGGGAGGAATAACCGGAATGTGGAGAAGATGGGGCGGTTCTCCTTTATCAACTGGATTGGGGCAGGTTTACAGGGGATCGAACTCGCCAATCTATCTACAGAGAATTGGGAGGACGATCCGGCTATAAAGGAGTATCTCCAGGTAATTCCTCCGGTGGAGAACACGGTCCTCTCCGGTCCACCCCCCGCTTCCCGGGGATCTGCCAAACCGGGACATACTGATATCGAGTCTCTGTTAGCGGCTTACCGAACCGGGGAGCTCCTCTTATTCGACTTTTCTTCCGACACCTTCACCCCCAGCGCACTCTCCGCTGCCAGCCTGGCTGAAAATGTCTCTGATGGCGCATCAAGAGGTGCGTCCGGAGCGGAAACGGCTGGGCCTGAAGGAGTTGCGGGAGAGGCAGTAGAGAGCCTTGATGTGGACCGGTTCCTCCGGGATAGAGAGCGGATTACCGCCTTTGGGACCCTCTGTCACCAGGTGATCGAGATGGGGGTTAAAAATCCCGGTCTCTCTCTTGATGAGCTTCCCCTTCCCGGAGTTTTTCAAAACCTCCGAGAGAAGGGGAGAGAGACAATTCTGCAGGGCGCCGGGAAATTGGCTCAGGGCTTCCTGAAAAGCGACCTGGGAAGAGAGGCCCGGGCTGCCTGCCTGCGGGGAGCGTCTGTGAGCGAGGTCCCCTTTCTATACCGCACCGCCGGGGGCTACTTTATCGATGGGACTATCGATCTGCTTCTTGAGCGGGAGGATGAAGCGGTGGTGATCGATTTCAAAAGCGACAGGGGAGAGGACCCCTCCCATCACCTGGTTCAGCTTGCCCTCTATCGGGAAGCTGCTCAGGCGCTGACGGGAAAACCGGTCAGCTGCCTTCTCTGGTATCTGCGAAGTGGCAATGCAGTGGAGCTTGATACCGGGGGTGCCTCATTTGACCCGGACCGGCTTATTATAAATTGCAATGCTTGAAAAGCCTTGCGAAAGTCATAGACTACAACAATAATAGCAAGAATGAGGAGCTATCAATGCTGAAGAGCACTAGAGTCTGCTTTATAGTGCTGGAAGTTTTTTCTCTACAGAGCTGCAATAGGGAAAGTGGCCTATGAGTTTACCTCACGTGGGCAATTCGCCATATTCGGACGCACCTCGTATCAGAGATCTTACTTCCGGTTTCGAATTCCGGAGATCAAGTAGAAACCAATATACTCAAGGGTGCTTTATCACTGTGGCAGAGGGATTCCTAATTATATGAGCTTACTTCATAACCTGACATCACGATTCTCAATCCTCAATCGTCTTCTCGGCGCCTTTATCTTTATTATTATTCTACCCCTCTCAATCAGTTTTATCGTATCGCAGGCCGAAATTGAGAGAACCATGATTGAGCGGGTCTACACGGCGGCTGAGAGCAGTTTTCAACTGGTGCACCGCAACATCGACGAACTACTGGAGAGAATGAGCTCAGCAGCTTTGTTTATTGATGGCTCTGGTGAGTTGAAGCAGATAGTCCGGGATCCCCCTACATCCTCTCGCGATCGGTTTCTGCAGGCATCCTACATCGAGGCCCTGTTTGACGGAATCGAGAACACAGTTATCCGGAAGGATAGTTTTTTGACCCTGTTGACAAGCGACAAGCGGCTCTACACCAACTACTACCAACATCATGACCTTCCTGATGAGATACAGGAGGTCCTTGAATGGCGCCCCGATGTCTACGAGAACCTGCGTCTCCATTGGCTGGGAAGCACTTCAATTATGGACCTCTATGATTCAGAGGAAAAGTTCACGTTCACCGTACTGAAGCAGATTACCCTCGATCCGGCTGCAGAGCGCACCGCTTTTCTACTAATCTCTCTACCACGGCGTGTCCTGGAACATGAAATGAGGGTCTCCTCGCCATCGATCTATCTGTTGTTAGATAACAATGAGCATATTGTGGGAGCTAGCCCTGGAGCCTTCGCAGATTCAGCCTACAACACGCCCCTTCCTCTTGCGCCTGTTGAAGAAGGGGTCCATCGGGGGGTTCTGTATGGAGGGAAGAAACATTTTGTATTCCGTAGCTCCCTCAACATCGGCATTTGGGATCTTGTCTATCTTATTCCGATGGATTATGTGGTGGGAGAGATCCGCATAGTACGCCGCAGGCTGTTGCTGATAAATCTGCTCTTTATCACTATCTTTATCATCGTTGCGTTCTGGATCTCCCGGAGTATTACCCGCCCAATCGCTGATCTTTCAGCTGAAATGAAGAATGTCGAGCACTTTTTCAAGGAAGATCGTCCCCACCGGGGTAATCGACGGGATGAAATAGGAATGCTAGAAAACACCTTTCATGAGATGAAATCCGACCTGGGAGAATTGATGCGGGAGAACAGCCGCAAGGAAGCACTCAAGCGGGAAGCGGAACTGGAGGCCCTGCAAGCCCAGATCAGTCCCCACTTTCTGTTTAACACCCTGAATACTATCCGATGGGCCGCCTTTAACGACAACAAAGAGAAAGTCTCCCAGGTGGTTCGATCCCTGGGCCAACTACTGCGAATGACAATTACCCACAAAGAGCCCCTTATCACCCTGCGGGAGGAGCTGGAGCTTGTAGAGCACTACCTCTCAATCATCCGCTCCCGCCTGGCTGCGGAGTTCAAAGTAGAGTTTGATATCAAAGAGCCTCTGCTTGATACCCCCATCCCCAAGCTCCTGCTCCAACCCCTGGCTGAGAATGCAGTTATTCATGGATTCAAGAATTGTATAAGCGAAAGCAAACTGACGATACGGGGAGAACTCCAGGGCGACACGGTGCTGATTCATGTTATCGATAATGGAGAGGGCTTCGATCCAGCCCAAGCCCGAGAGGAGAGCGATAAAGAGATTCGCTTCTCAAGTATAGGAATAGAGAATATCTCCGAACGTATCCGACTCTTCTTCGGTGAAGAATATGGACTGGAGATAGAGAGCACCCCGGGAGAAGGTACAAGGGTGGTCCTTCGCCTCCCCCGGTTCTATCCAACAGGAGAGTCGATGTGACATCCGTGCTACTGGTTGAAGATGATGTTGAGATGCTGAGCGCCCTGGGACATATGATTCCCTGGGAAAGCGAAGGCTTTCAGATCGTGGGACAGGCCCGGGACGGTGGCAGGGGTCTGGAACTGATACGCGAACGAAACCCGGACATTGTTGTCAGCGACATATCGATGCCCGTGATGGATGGTCTTTCCATGATCCGGCGGGCAAGGGAGATCGGGGCCGATTTTGAGGCGATTGTCCTTACCTGCCATGAGGATTTCGAATACGCTCGGGAATCTATAAGTGTGGCGGTAAGCGACTATCTGGTCAAGATCACCTTGACCAAAGAGGAGCTCCTAGGGAGCGTCCGCAAGGCGGCACGCATCCGGTTACGAGACCGCCGAACAGACACCTCGCTCCTAATGCTGGAGGGAGTCTATCGAAGCTATCTTCAGCACGAGATCCCAGAAGCAGAATTCAAAGAAAAGATAGAAGCGGCTGGGTTTCTGTTTGAAGCGGGGGAGTTCCGGGTACTGCAGATCTGGATAGACAACCTGGAGCTGAGTCGCTTCGAACCGAAGAGTTCAGGCCCCCACTCTTTCCGAAGGATTTTCCTTCAACGCCTGAAAAATCTGGATCCGGCCCGGGTGGAGTCTCTGCCGATCACCAGTTCGGATGAGGAGCAAATTATCCTTGTCAGAATACCGGACAGGCCCGGTTCCGGGGCGGACTCTCTGGAGAAACTAATTGCAGAAGCATCAGCCGAGACCGGAGAGATTGTCAGCGCCGTACTCAGTCGAAAACTCAGGGAGCTGGTAAACCTGCGTAAAGTTATTAAAGAACTTTCTGAGCGCCGATGCGATCTCTATTTCAGTCGCCACTCGGGCCTCGTCCAAGCTGAACGCAACCCGCGAATGTTTGAATACCAACCACTTAAGGTGGAGGAGGAAAAGTACGCCCTGGATGCAGCTCTTGCGCTCCTCAACTACGACGCTGCCTTTGGGGCCGCATCGTCAATCAGCAGCAAACTATCAGGCACTGATTATGCACCTGCAGACTGTATACGGTTCTTTGAGTCCCTTCAAATGCGTATTGAAGGTGAGGCAAACCGCAGGAATCTGCCACTATCTTCCCTTCCGCGCCGGAGCGACAGACTTTTCGCCGCCATAAGGCTGCTGAAGGAATCCCTGAAGCTCTTTTTTGCTGCCGCTGAAAAAGCTGGAATCGTTTCAAACCGCAGTGGAATCAACCGGGTTCTCAGATACATTCGCGAACATCCGGAACGTGAACTTTCCGCTTCCGAAATGGCCGAAATGGCAGCAATGAGCGCAGGACACTTCAGCAGGATCTTCAAGGCCGAGACTGGCATCAGCTATTCCAGGTTTCTTACCCGACTACGTATCGAGCGGGCGAACACCCTTCTGTTGGAGACTGATCTGCCGATAGAGACTATCGCAGCGGAAGTTGGGTTCGAGAACACCTCCTATTTTTATCGGGTCTATAAAAGGGAGACTGGCCGGACACCAGGGGACCGGCGTCGCTAAGGTTCCTCGATTTCGAATACCGACCCAGGACCCACCGGTGCAAGGGCCACCGCTATGTAGGGATTAATCGCCCGCTCCCCATGATCATGACCGAAAGCCCAGATCTTCGCACACATATCGGCAACACATAGCTCCCACTCTGGATCATGGATCAGATTGTGCTGTTCACCGGGATCGTTTTCAAGGTCGTAGAGTTCATCAAAATCGAAGCCGTTGTAGACGTACTTGAGGCCCTTACTCCGAATAAGTCTTTGGATGCCATAGAGCTCGTTGCCGTTGGTCATGCAATATATCGTATCGTCCCAGACAACGGCACCGGAGCTACCAAGAAAAGGCATCAAGCTTCGGCCTGAACCATTTTTTGCAACCCCGAATGCGCCTCCTCCCGCTGCTTCAAGCAGGGTCGGAGCAAAATCGACCATAGATATGCAACGATCGACCCCTCGCCCCGGGTGTACCACTTCAGCAGGCCAGCGGATCATGGCCGGAATCCGATAGGCAGAGTCGAAGGGGGGCAAGCCCTTACACCAAAGCCCATGTTCACCCGCATAATCACCATGGTCCGAGAGATAAAGGACGATAGTGTTCTCTGCGTCTCCGGTAGAGTCCAGGGCATCAAGGATACGGCCGAATAGATAATCCTCATAACTACAGAATGCATAATAGTGGCGCAAAGCATTCCGCTGCTCTTCGCCACTCAGCTTATTAAATACTCCCCGCATCCGGCGATACAAGGCTGGCTTATCTTCCATTGCATCATCCCAATTATCTGGCAGTTGTATGCTTAACGGATCGTACAGATCCAGGAAACGCTGGGGTACCGTATAAGGGTCATGGGGTCCTTTGGGACCGACAAAGAGGGTCCAGGGAGAGCCCTCCCCGGTTCGGGAATGGAGATACTCCTCTGCACTTTTAATAACCTCTTCGTCGTCGAAGGGCTGCTCATCCCTGCCATAGAGCTGGTACGCTCCGTAACCGGCCCGCTGGATTGACCCCTCAGATAATCTTGAGGAGCTCTGACCTGCCTTCATTTGTGCACGATAATCACGCCAGCGTTTCTCGCACTGATCTTCTGTTACCGGTAGCCCCGTTACTACCCCTTCACGCCATCCGCGATCTTCAGGGCGCTCTCTATTGGAGATATGCCATTTCCCGGTGAAAAACAGATCGTAACCGAGATCGACCAGCTCTTGACTAAAGAGACGGACACCGGGGGCGAGGCCCTCGGAAAGGGTGTTGGCGACATTTACATTATTCCAGACACCATGCTCAGATGGATAGAGGCCGGTATGGAATGAGGCACGGGCAGGGCAGCAATGGGGTGCGGTGCTGAAAGCGTTGTCGAAGGAGATAGCCTCTCTGCGGAACTGGGCGATATGCGGGGCTATAACGGAAGAATCCGCTCTCACAGAATCCGCCCGTTGTTGGTCAGTCATAAATATCAGGATGTTGGGTTTTGTACACATACTGCTGCAACAGTAGCGTAAACAGTTCCGGAGCACCAGCTCCTTATGTGCGGAATTCATGATCTTCGGTGCTCTTCAGGAAGGTCGTTCTAAAAACGGATCATAAAAGTGGAGTTTTTCAGCATTAAAGTGCATACCGCCGCAGAAAAAACCGGTTTATGCTGGAGACAGTTCAGACAAGGAGACAAACCAATGACAGCAACCCGGTCCTTGAAGCAAATGAGACGCCATGAGAACTACTGGGCAGCTCTCTTCCTACTGCCGAGTACCGTCGGGTTCCTGATCTTCATCCTCTTTCCAGTCATCTTCTCTTTTCTGCTCAGCTTTGGGGAGTGGAATTTCCTTTCCGGTTTCGGTGGCATACGTTTTGTGGGGCTTAAAAACTTCTTTTCCATGTTCACTGACAAGGTTTTTCGAATTAGTCTGAAGAACAATATCCTCTTCACGCTGACGACGGTCCCTGTAGGCATCGCCCTGGCGCTGATTTTGGCGGTCCTGATCAGGAGCTACGCCTGGTTCAAGACCTATATAAAGATATCCTTCTTCATTCCCTATATATCGAGTATCGTAGCGGTATCAATCGTCTGGAAGGTAATGCTGCATCCCTCGATGGGACCCATTAATCAGACTCTCGCTGCCCTCGGAATCGAGGATCTACCTCGCTGGTTTCAGGACCGCAACTGGGCTCTACCGTCGATCATTGCTCTCTCAATCTGGCAAAACCTGGGATATTCGCTGCTGATCTATGTGGCCGCCCTCGGTACGATACCGCCGGAACTCTACGAAGCGGCCCGGATCGATGGAGCAAATCCAGTGCAGGAGTTCTTTCGGGTAACAATTCCGATGGTTTCACCTACGACCTTCTTCATGTTCATCATCAACATGATTGGTTCCTTTCGGGTCTTCGACCAAATTAGCGTAATAACTGATGGGGGCCCTGGAAATGCGACCAATGTGTTGGCCTATTACATCTATCAGAACGCCTTTACCTACTACCGAATGGGCTATGCGTCCTCAATCGCCTGGTTTCTGTTCATTATTATCTTCACCCTCACCCTGATCCAACGCCGCTTTCAGCGCAGCGTCACCTATTGAGAGGAGTATCGAATATGAATATCGACAAGCTGATGAAAGTGGAAACAGTACAGCGCATTCTGATTACCGCTTTCCTTCTGCTCATCTCGATAACTATGCTGTTCCCTCTCTTCTGGATGATATCAGCATCCATGAAATACGAAGCGGATGTTTTTAACTTCCCGATAGAGTGGATTCCCGAACGCTCCAGGATGGTGGAGAACTTTTCAGAGGTCTGGAATGCAGATCGTTACAACTTTGGACAGTTCTACTTAAATTCAGTAAAGGTCTCTGTTCTTTCAACCCTACTGACACTCTTTGTAGCTTCAACGGCAGCTTACGCCTTCGCTAAGATCAATTTTCGCGGCCGGGATTTCCTCTTCCTCGGCTATATCGCCACTATGATGATTCCGGTCCAGATAATGCTTGTACCGCGTTTTATGATCTCCCGATGGCTCGGGTTGTATGATACCCACCTGGGGTTAATCCTGATGGCCTCGTTTGTTCCCTATGCGGTTTTTCTATTTCGTCAGAATATGATGATGATTCCACCGTCAATAACTGAATCGGCCAGTATGGACGGTGCCAGTCATCTCTATATATACAGCAGCATCATACTCCCTATGGTTCAACCGGTAATCGTGATTCAGGCAATTCTCAAGTTCATCTGGAGCTGGAACAACTACCAGGCACCGCTGATTTTTCTACAGACCAGGACAAAATATACGATACAGCTGGGTCTCAAGCAGTTCGCTGACGACTCAGGCACCCTGATATCTCTTGTAATGGCGGGTTCGGTCTCGGCGATCATTCCGCTAATCATCATTTTCCTCATTGGACAGCGCTTCATCATCGACGGTATCAGCGTCGGTGGAGTGAAAGGATAGCAATAAACATCGGTAGGATGTTTTAGAATAATTAAAGGAGGTTAGCTATGAAAAAGCTGACACACGCACTTTCCATGATGGTATTCATCCTGATACTGACGGCATCTCTCTTTGCCGGAGGCCAGAAGGAAGAAGCTGAAGAATCCAAAAAGGTCGAGGTCAAGTGGTACGTCCAGATACCCCCATCCTTCGATCCCGCAATCGACAAGGCCATCGCACTCTTCGAAGAGCAGAACCCCAACATATCTGTTGTCTATGAGCATCTGAATGAGGGCGATGGAGAGGAGTATGCTCAGAAGGTCGACCTTTTGCTCCTTTCGGGAGATGACACCGAGATTATCAGTCAGACGACCAACGCTGACAACATAGAACGGGGCAAAAACGGAATGCTTGAACCGCTTAATTCCTATTTTGAAGCCGAGGGTATCGACTACCAGGATGTCTATTCAATAGATATGGATGTCGAAGGCACACACTACGGACTTCCCACAGGCGTAAAAGTTTGGTATGTCATGCTCAATAAAGATCATCTTGATCAAGCTGGTCTTCCCCTGCCTCCGGATGACTGGACCCTGGCCGACTACCGGGAGTATGCCCGCAAACTTACCGTCGGCAGTGGAACCCAGAAGCGCTACGGCTCCTACATGCATACCTGGCCGATGTTCAATTACATCGGGATGTGGTCTGCTAAGAAGGGTAATCCCCTCTTCACCCAGGACGGCGAGCCCACTTTGGACCATCCTGCATTCGGCGGTTTCCTGGAGTACCGACGCAGCCTCGAGGAAGAGGGAATTCAACTACCCTTTGTCGACGCCAAGGCCGGTAACATCCACTATTTAGGTGCCTTCTTCAATGAAAAGTTTAGCATGCAGGTAATTGGTTCCTGGACGATCAACGCAATCCGCAAGCTCGATAAGTTTCCCCATGATTTCGTCACCGCCTTCGCACCGCTTCCCCGCTATGACAAGAATCAGCCTGCAGAGCGCACTTTCAGCGAAAACTCTGTCTATGCGATCAACAAAAACGGGGCAGAGAAAGAGGCGGCCTATAAGTTCATCCGCTTCCTGACAACCGAAGCTCAACCTATTATCGCCGAAGGCTTCTCTCCCGAGATCGGCGCCGACAACCGTGTGATACTCGATAAAATGATGCAGGGGAATGAAGAGCTCTACGATGTAGACTCTCTAATCAACACCATTAATGGTCGGGTTGACAATGTGACGACCTACTTTCCGGAATATCAGGGGGCCTACGAAGACATCCTGTCCAGCGAAATGGACCTCTTTCTGGTCGATCCCGACTACAGCCTGGAAGAAATGAAGGCAACCGTCCTGGATTACTCATCCTCTCTGCTACCATAAGTTTCACTCTACTTGGAATTGTGGGACCCGTTAATGCGGGTCCTGCACTCATATCTGGAGGCCCCCATGCTGCACCCGCAGAAGAACGATTGTCGCACATTTATAACATTGGACGGAATCTGGCGCTGCACCCCCGACCCTGGCGGTAAGGGAATCGATAAGCGCTGGTATAATGGACTCCTTCAGGATCGCCCTATTGCGGTTCCCGGGAGCTGGAATGAACAGTACCGGGATCTTTTCGATTACTTCGGAGTGCTCTGGTATGAACGGGAAATCTTTATCGGAAGCGAGTTGTCTGGAAAACGGCTCCTGCTCCGTATAGGAAGTGCATGCAATTCCAGCCGGGTCTGGATTAACAGTGTAGAGGCCGGTGGGGGATGGACCGCTCATCTTCCCCTTGAGCTTGATGTAAGCGACCTGGTAGAGATTGGGAAAGAGAATCGAATAACCATCCGTGTTGACGCCACCCTCGACCCCTGGGGGCTCCCCCCCGCAGTTCTGGATGCCGGAGAGGCCAGGGAGGGCTTCTTCAACTCCAACCCGCCTGTAAGCTACGACTTCTACCCCTACGGAGGGATTCACCGCTCGGTTAAACTCCTCGCTCTGCCTTCGGTGACAATCGACAATATGGTAATCACGAGTGAGTTGAAGAAGGGATCTGCCCGGATAAGCTGCACCATTGGACTGTGCAAACCCTTTCAGGGCGAGGTAATACTGGAACTGTTGGATACAAACGTTACCCCTCTCCGCATTCCAATCGACGGAACCAGCACAACCGCTTCTCTTACCCTCGACCAACCGGAGTTATGGGACATCGACAATCCCTATCTCTACCGACTGGGTGCTGACTTGATCAGCCCCACGGGAGAGCTGGTCGATAGAGTGAGTGAGCGCTTCGGAGTTCGGACGATCGAAATCCGGGGTTCTCGTCTCCTCCTCAACAACCACGAGATATTCCTTAAGGGATTTGGCAAGCATGAGGATTTTTTCATCAGCGGCCGGGCCTACAATCCAGCAGTGATGATCAAGGACTTCGATCTCCTGGGATGGACAGGAGCCAACTCCTTCAGGACCAGTCACTATCCCTACGCCGAGGAGGTGCTCGACCAAGCGGACGAGTTGGGAATTCTCGTAATTGGTGAGACCCCGTTCGTCAGCCTCAACGAACGACTTTATACCCCTGAGAAAAGTATCGAAGCCGGCGATCTATTGCGTCGTATGATCCGTCGAGACCGGAACCATCCATCGCTTATTATCTGGAGCGTCGCCAATGAACCGAACATAGAGAGCGATGCAGGAGACAACTTTTTTCGCAGGCTGATTGCCACAGTGCGGGAAGAAGATCCGACCCGACCAGTCACCTATGTGGCCCATCGGGAGCCGGAGGATAACCCACCTCTGGCGGAGGCCGATCTTGTCTGCATTAACAAATACTTTGGCTGGTATGAAGCTCCTGGTGATCTGGAACGGGCAGATGAGCTGCTGAGGAGTTGCCTCGATCGCTATTACAACGCTTTTGGAAAACCTGTTCTTATGGCGGAGTTCGGAGCCGATGCGGTGGCAGGCACCCATGCGGAGCCTCCGCTTATGTTCAGTGAGGAGTTTCAATCTGAGATGATCCGTCGTCAGTACAAGGTGCTGCGGGAAAAGGAGTGGGTAATCGGCGCCCATCTCTGGGCTTTCGCTGATTTCCGTACCGCCATGAGTATCTCCCGGGTTATTGTCAACCGCAAGGGCGTATTTACCCGAGACAGGGAGCCAAAACTGGCGGCACATACAATCCGAAAACTCTGGAGCAGTGTCAAAGGAGGGAACCTGTGAAGCGTCCAAATATTATTCTTTTTCTGGCCGATGATCTGGGGTGGGCCGATCTGGCTTGTTACGGCAGCGAGTTCTACGAAACGCCAAATATCGATGCTATGTGCGCTCGGGGCATGCTCTTTACCGACGCCTATGCGGCATGTCCAGTCTGTTCACCCACCCGGGGGAGTATTCTGACTGGAAAATATCCGGCGACCCTGGGCATTACCGACTGGATCGACTGGGGCGGAAGCGTCCATCCGGCGAAGGGCAAGCTGGTCGACGTCCCCTACATCAAGGCCATGCCCCTCTCGGAAGAAACCATTGCCCACGCTCTGGGAGATGCTGGATATCAGAGCTGGCATATCGGTAAATGGCACCTGGGGGGGAAAGGCCACTTACCGGAGGATGTAGGCTTCGACCGCAATATAGGCGGCTGTCATATGGGCAGTCCCAGCCGTGGGGGCTACTTCTCTCCCTGGATCATTGATCCCCTCATAGATGCCGAGGTTCCCGACGGAACCTATCTAACTGACTTTCTGACAGACCAGGCAATCGAATGCATTGAGAATCGGGATTCATCCCGGCCCTTTTTTCTCAACATGTGGTACTACCTGGTCCATACACCGATCGAGGCCCCGGTCGATCTGGTCCAGAAATACGAAGCAAAGGCACACAAGCTGGGGCTCGATCTACGTGAGCCTTTCGAAGAAGGAGCGTTCTTCCCCACTGAACATAAACAGGAACTTCGCATCCGGCGGCGACAATTCCAATCTGACCCGGTCTATGCAGCCATGGTGGAGAAGCTGGACGAGAGCGTCGGGCGGATCTACACCGCATTGCAAGAGAGCGGAGAGGAGGAGAATAGCATTATTATATTCAGCTCCGACAACGGCGGTTTATCTTCTGCCGAAAGTTCTCCAACTTGTAACGCTCCTCTTTCGGAAGGAAAAGGGTGGATGTATGAAGGCGGAGTTCGTGAACCACTGATCATTAGCTGGCCTGGCCGAATAGCAGCTGACTCCAGCTGTTCGATACCGGTCAGTTCTCCGGATCTCTACCCCACCCTGTTGGAGGCTGTGGGAGTACCGCTCCGACCCAGTCAACACTGCGACGGAGTAAGCTTTGTTTCCCTTTTCAACGACCCGGCAGCTGAGGGGGCGGCCCATCATTTGAGGGAACGTCCTCTCTATTGGCACTACCCCCACTACGGAAATCTGGGAGGAACGCCAGGATCGGTGATACGCCGTGGTGACTGGAAGCTGCTGCACTTCTTTGAGGACGACGGGATTGAACTCTACAACCTCAGACGTGATATCGGTGAAACCGAGGATGTCAGTGCAGCAGAACCCAAGCTGGCTGCAGAACTCAAGCAGTTGCTGGATCAGTGGCGCAGCAGCATCGGCGCTCTGGTACCCGAAATAAATCTGGAGTATTCCCCCTGGCCCTCCAGGGAGAAACCCCATCACTCTGCTTGAGGATAATCACCCTTTACCAATACGGCCGCAGCTCCTGTTGATCTGAGAAGCTCAGTACCGTACCAGCGCAGTACTACGTCGATGGGAGGTGCAGAGGCGTAGAGCTCCATCCCCGACTCGTTGAGCCTGGGTTCCCTCACTTCCGTAGAGCTTTCGGAGCTTCGCTGTCGGAGGAATAGCGTGGGGAAGCTCAAAATGGTAATCCACAGAGTCCGTACAGTCCCGAAAAAGGAGAATAAAGCCGTGCTGCTCATTAATAATGAACTGGAACCCGGAGAATGAGCAGCCGTCGGGCTCTTCTCCAATCGGAATAACATCCGATTGAACCAGTTTGTCCCGGATCTCTCGGTAAACCGTCAATAAGGGCTGAAGCTTCTTCCTCTCCTCAACAGGGAGGTTCTGCAGCTCCATAAAGAAAAGTGGTATCCCCGGTATGGCAATAGCAAAAAGATAATCAATCCCGTAGCGTCCCGGGGCCAGGGGATCCTCGCCGTAAAGATCTTGATTTCGCTGAGGATTCAGGACCTCAATTTGGAATCTCGCCGAAGGCAGATAGCGGGAGAGACACCAGAGATTCCGTAGAGTACGATAGGGGTAGTAGTTGCCCCAATCGGTATAGCGATTCTCGAGGAAGATTGATCCGCACCGTCTGTGATAGAGGTAGGCGAGTCTGATCTCTGCAGTCACATCCATACAGTAGTCGATCTTCCCGCCCGATTCCACATCGAGACGTTCAAGGAGAGAGATCAAGCGTGCCTCGCCAAGCTTATCGCGGATCTTGATCCCATCCAATTTGAACTGATCAATTCCAAAGCGCCGGTAATACCCGAGCAGAATCGCCGCATCCCGCTCCCAGTTGGTGAAGCTCTCTGATGAATCTGGGGAAAACCAGAGGGAGAGTCGGACTCCACGCTCAGCCGCATATCTGGCCAGTGGTTCGAGTCCATTAGGGAACTTTTCACGGTTAACCTCCCAGAACTGCGGATCTGCCCCATAGTAACCTTCCCACACGCCACCCGGGGCTAAAGCGGAGTTCTTCGTAATACCCTGCTGCCAGCCATCATCAAGTTGCTGATAGTCGATCCCCAATTCGGCGGCAACATCGATCTCACGCTGGACGAAAGCATCGCTTAAGGCAACGTCCTTGTTGCGATCCCCCCAGGTATTTGCCAGCATAAAGGGTCCTGAGGAGGGGTGCCATCCCGTTCGAGAAAGATAGCGTCGCAGCTCGGACTCACAATCATCACTGACACCAAACAGGGCTCCATAGCTGTCGAGGAAACGATCCTCCCTCAAGCTTGCTGGCTCAATCCCACTTCCACATATTCCACAGTAGCCCTCATCGTGCCAGTAAAATTCGCCGCAAGAACGGGAAAGGGTGCCATGTATCGTCGGTCCCTCCTTCATGGAGATAAACTTTATTCCGGATTGTCGATCACGGATAATAAAGATATTACCATCGTACTGGCGCCCATATCGTCCGTAGAGGGGAGCATTGGTCTTTTCCAGCAGACTGTCGTTACGGTCGGTATCGTCGAACAGCACCAATCGGGAGATGTCGCCGTGTATAATCCCATGAGGCAGGGCATCGAGGGTCTGATCAGGAGGCACCTGTATCTTATCGGATGATATCAGTTCATCCTCCATACTTGTCGCCTGCAGATTAGGATCAATATCATCCTCCACAAAGGCAACAGCGGGGCCACGCACGGAAAGAGCAGTGGAAAAAAAGGGGAACCCGGGGACAAGGCCAATGCGGTATTTCAGAAGGTAGGGCCCCCAAGACTGGCAAAGGATTACCTCAAACTCGCCTATAGACGATATGCGGGGGCGTTGAAGAGTAATGGGACCCGGTAGATAGGGAGATAAAAAGTCGAATGCGAAGGTTCGAACCGGGACTACTCCGGCGCCGAGACTGCAGCCCCCCGGTTCTCCCCACACGCCAGAACAGAGAGCGGAATCGATCAGATGAAACTGCCGGTAGATCCGACTATTCTCAATTCGCAACGTTCCGTGTGCCGGATTAAATGAGATACTGCAGTCGGCGTAGGTAAGTGGTTCTTCCAGTTCGGCGAGGTCTATCGAGAGATTCATGATCTTACTGTAGAAGATCGAGAAGCTCAAAGCCATACCCTGGTGTGCCCGGTAATTACCCTTTTGTGCCTGACCTTGCATCTGATCTGAACTCCGTCGGAGAGAGACCAAACTGCTTGTGAAAAAGTCGGGAAAAGTGGGAAGGTCTTGAGAAACCCGAAAGGTAGGCCGCTTCAGCAACCGAACAGTCGGTAGAGCTTAAAAGTTCCCTGGCTCGATTAAATCTCATCCTGAGCAAAAACTCCTTTGGGGTAACACCGGTCAATCTCGAAAAGAGACGGGAGAAGTAGGAGCGGGAAAGGAAGACCTCTTCGGCAACACCTTGCACCGACAGCTCGGGGTCAGCATAGCGACTGCGGAATATCGCTGCTGCAGTACGAATCCTCTTCTCTTCGAGAACAGCAAGCTGACCTTCGGGGTAACATGCCGATTCATGCAAGCCGCAAAGGATTGCGAAGAGGCGGGCTGCGGTCTGCTGGGGCGAAATGAGTTCCTGGAGAGATGCGGCGTCTAAGAGCTTCCTGAGGATAGTTATTGCATTGGAATCGATAGGGGATTGGACAATTGCCCCCGACCGTTTCAGGATATCTGCACAGAGCCTGTCGGCCATACGTCCACGAAACTTAAGAAAGAGAAACCGCCACTCATGAGCACCGGGGTAGAGACCGTAACTGCTCCTCTCGGGGACATGAATAAGAAAGCCCGTTCCGGGTCCGATTTTTCTGTACGGCTTCTGGGACTGTTGCAGATATCCCGACCCGGTCAGTCCATACTGAAAGATCCATGCCTCTTCCCGAAAACTGTTGTCCTGATAGTATTTTGAGTCGTAATGAACCGAGTGCTCGCCGACAAAGATCGGCTCCAGCTCCTCCGCCGGAAAGGCACCTTCATGATCACGAATATCAAAGATCCTCAGTCCATATGCTCCACTCATCCCAAAAAGGCCTCACCTTTTTGCCACCACCTAGAGTGGGACAGTTTTGCCGGGAAAAACCGAAAAATCAGCATATTTCTGGGGATAGGAGTCTGAGGAACATCTACATACATAGAACCCTGTTTAGAATCGGAGGGAAGGATAAACATATCACACATATTTCTCATTCATATTACCACAATCCCGAAATATATCCAATTTTTTTGCGGCTTATTCCCACCCTCTCTTTTTCAACATGCGACCATCGATGGTAGCAGAGGACGCTGCAGTCTATCCCAGAGCCTCGGAATATGCA
The DNA here is from genome assembly GCA_964394395.1 of uncultured Sediminispirochaeta sp. Lineage (GTDB taxonomy): Bacteria > Spirochaetota > Spirochaetia > DSM-16054 > Sediminispirochaetaceae > Sediminispirochaeta. The sequence goes on along the minus strand of CAYMWV010000010.1, from coordinate 13,093 downwards.
CAAGCAATCTCCGCCGCCAGGAGGGCGTTGTTTTTTACCAGCTCAATATTGGCCTTCAAGCTTTCTCCTCCGGAAAGGGCTTTTACCTTGTCCAGCAGAAAGGGGGTAATATCCTTGCCCCGGACCCCGAGCTTCTCCGCCTCCGCCAGGGCCAAGTCAATGATCCGGTCGATCTTATCCCTGGCCATGGAGGAGGCTTCGGGAATGGGGTTTGTTATCAGCACCCCGCCCTGGAGAGTGCATTCCCATTTGGCCCTCATGATCTCCGCTGCCTCTTCAGCACTCTCCACCCGGTGGTCCAGATTAAGGCCGCTTGATCGGCTGTAGAAAGCGGGCAGCTCTTCGGTCCGGTATCCCAGTACCGGAACCCCCAGGGTCTCCAGGTACTCCAGGGTGAGGGGAAGGTCGAGGATCGCTTTTATGCCTGCACAGACCACCGCCACATCGGTTTTTGCCAGCTCCTGCAGGTCTGCGGAGATGTCGAAACTCTTGTCAGCCCCCCGGTGAACCCCCCCGATCCCGCCGGTGGCAAAGACCCGGATACCCGCAAGCTCTGCGGCGATCATGGTGGCCGCCACGGTGGTAGCGGCGGATTTTCCCGTGGCCAGTACCACCGGCAGATCCCGTCGACTCGCCTTAACGATATCATCGCCGGTAGCAAGATAATCGAGCTCCTTTTCATCTATTCCGATGTGAATAATCCCGTCGATGATTGCTATGGTGGCAGGGATAGCCCCCTTCTGCCGGATACTCTCCTCCAGCAGCAGAGCTGTCTCCTTATTCTCCGGCCAGGGCATGCCGTGGCTGATGATGGTCGATTCCAGGGCCACCACCGGTCTGTTTTGCTCCAGCGCCTGGGCAACTTCATCTGTTATCTTCAGGAATTTCTTATAACTCTGCATGTCTTATATCCTTCGTTCATTTCCTTTGTTCATTTCCTTTGTTCATTCCCCTCGCATTTTCTCTATCCGGCGGGCCAGGAGCTCGGCAGAAAGGTCCGGCCGGACCGAATCAGGGCTCTCCAGATTGAGGGCTGCCATGGCAAGTCCTGAATCGGCTGCCTCCTCCATGGGGGCTCCCCTATAGAGAGCGTAGCAGAAACCGGCGGTAAAGGCATCCCCGGCGCCGCTTACATCGGTGATTCTTGCCGGCCAGGCGGGGCGTTCATAGGGCTCCCGGGCTGGCGGTTTGCGCCCTGCCGTCTGCTCTGCCGCTTGTACCGCTGTTTGTGCCAGTGATAGCTTCGCTGCTGGCGGAATGATTTTCACCCCCTCTGCCCCCCGGGTGATGGCGAAACCGCAGGGCCAGGGCCCCTGTTTTCCCACCTCCCCGGCGCTCTCCAGGATCTTGCGGTATTCAATCTCGTTGGGGGTAAGATAGGTGAGATGATCAAGGAAGAGGATGAGCCGGGGCGCTTTGGTGGTGGACACCGGCTCGGCGATTATGGGAATCCCTTTGTGCTTGGCTTCGATGATAAGGGCTTCCAAAATGGCTGGAGGAAGGTTTGCATCAATGATCAGCATCCGGATATCACTGCCGCTGTCAGCACTCCCTCCCCCATTCAGCTGACTGATCCAGGGGGAGATCTCCTGTCGACCCAGGCCCTCCAGCAGATGCATATCCGATACTGCCGAAAAGAGCTCTCCGGTGGGCTGGAGGAGGGAGAGGTAGGTGCCGCTGCTTTCTCCTTCCTTGATGATGATGGGGCTGGTGTCGATCCCCCGCTCCCGGGCTCTATCGATCAGGAAAGCACCCCACTGGTCATCGGAGAGCACCGTGCAGAGGCTTACCGGCGCCCCAAGAGCCGCCAGTCCGGAGGCGATATTTCCCGCCACCCCGCCGGCGGATATGGTGATGCTCCCCGGATTTGAATCCTCTCCCCGGATCTTGCTTGCTGCAAAGCCCTTAATATCAATATTGACCCCGCCGGCTACAACGATTCTTCCATCCATAAGGGGAGTATACCATTCTGGAATGAAAAGTTCTTCTGTGTTACTCTTGGAAGCATGAAAAGATGGCCAATGGCTTGCTCGATACTGCTTTCGCTTCTTCTGTTCACCTTTGCCAGCTGCGTGGGGGTGGAAGATCCTCTCCTGGGAGAGAGTAGATTGGAGAATCCCGGGGAGAAGAGAGATCAAGGGGCCGGGCAGGCTCCGGACCGGAAAGGGTCGGATAAAGCGGCAGCTAAAACAGCGGATCTCACGAAACGGGTCACCCTCCCGGTGGGGATCATGCATCCCCTGCAGGGGCACCAGCAGCTGGTGGAGGCGGTTGGAACTCCCCGGAAAGAGGAAATTCGGGAGAAGGAGAACCGTCACGATCCGGAGCTGACCGATACGGTTATTACCTGGTCCTGGCCCGGACTCTCCTGCACCTTTACCCGATCCGGTTACGATGGAAGGGAGTTTATGCTCTTCATTGAGCTCGGCTCCCCCGGATGGGCCCTCCCGGGAGGAATCGGCCCCGGCATGAGCAGGAGCGAGCTTGCAGCTGCCTATGGAGAGCCGGACCGGATAGAGGGAAATCGGCTCATCTACCTTTCCGAGCCCCTCTCAAGGGAGTTTCTCCTTGCCGGAGAGGGGATAAAAACGGTCCGGGTGATCGCTTTTAGTCCCTGAGGATGGGGGGAGCTGCGGATGCCCGCTGTACCGCTGTCTCCCGCTGTGCTGCTATCCGCTCGCTGTACCGCTATCCGCAGGTTGTAAAAAGTTTTCTGATATGCTCCACATCTTCATCGCTGATATCCAGGTGGGTCACCAGTCTGATGGAGTGAGCTCCCGTAGGAGTGGCGAGAATCTGTCGTTTTTTGAGAGATGCAACTACGGCAGATGCTTCCTGCCTGGGGGTGTCGAAGTAGATGATATTGGTCTCTACCGACGCAGGATCAATTCTGGCCCAGGAGAGGCCGGAGAGCGTTTCAGCCAGCTCCCGGGCGTGGCGGTTGTCATCCTTTAGCCGATTGATGTGGTTTTCCAGGGCATAGATCCCCGCAGCAGCCAGGACCCCCGCCTGTCGCATTCCGGCGCCGAGCATTTTTCGTACCCTCCGGGCCTCTTCGATGAACGGGGCGGGACCACAGAGGAGGGCTCCCACAGGAGCACCCAGTCCCTTGGAGAGGCAGAAGGTCACCGTATCAACCCCGGCGCAGTAGCGCTTCGCCGATATCCCGGTGGCTGCCACGGCATTGAAGAGTCTGGCCCCATCCATATGGAGGTGGAGGTTATGCTTCTTGCAAAACTCCCCTACCGCTTTCAGCTCCTCCAGGGTGTAGCAGCTCCCCCCTTCCTTATTGTGAGTGTTCTCCACCGACACCATGCTCACCCTGGGCATGTAGTAGATATCCGGCCGCAGATGTTTTTCCAGCTCCTGGGGCTTGAGGATCCCCCGCTCCCCCTCTACCGGCACCACCGTCACTCCCGCCAGGGCTGCGGCGGAGGATAACTCGTAATGGAGGATATGGCTGTTACTCTGGGCCAGCACCTCGTTACCCCGGCCCCCTTTCAGCATCAGAGGGATCAGATTTCCCATGGACCCGGAGGGGATAAAGAGGGCCTCTTTCTTTCCGGTGATTTTAGCACCCAGCTCCTGGAGCCGGATTACCGTGGGGTCCTCTCCGTAGACATCATCCCCCATATCGGCCCGGTACATCGCTTTGCGCATCTCCCGGGTTGGGAGGGTGAGGGTATCGCTTCGCAGATCATATATCTTTGTTTTCATGGGGATGATTCTATCACGTTTTACGGATAGTTTCGAGGAGCTGAAAGAAAGTGGGGAAGGTAACCGATACAGCCTGGTCGTCGTCTATCCTTACCGGCCCGGCGGCAGCAAGGGCTGCAACCGCCAGGGCCATGATTACCCGGTGATCTCCGTGTCCAGCCGCACTGCCGCCTTTCAGGCCCCTCACTTTCAGCCCCTCCCCTTGTGGCCCGGTGCCGTTAATCTCCAATCCATCGGGCAGCTCCCTGATCTCTGCGCCGAGTGTGCCCAGCTCCCGGGCCATTACGGCGATGCGGTCGGTCTCCTTTATCCTTGCCTGGGGGACATTGAAGAGCCTGGTTCTTCCCCGGCAAAAGCAGGCAACCACCGCAAGGGCAGGAAGAGCATCAGGGATGGCGTTAAGATCGAATTCGCCCCCCCGAAGAGCCTCCGCAGGAGCGCTTACCCGGATAGCTTTTTCTCCGTCAGCTTTCTGCTTACCCGGAACTTTCTGCTTACCCGGAGCATTGGAGTCAATAACATCGACCTGGCAGCCCATCCGGGAGAGGATGTCGAGAACCGCTTTGTCTCCCTGTACATCCTCCGGATCAAGGCCCCGGCAGGTGACCGGTCCCCCCGTCACAGCAGCGGCGCAAAAAAAGAAGGTGGCCGAGGAGAAGTCCCCCGGGATAGCCCGGTTGAAGGGGTGGTAGCACTGCCCTCCGGGGATGGTGAGATGGCGGAGCCCCTCCCGTTTCAGCTCGATCTTCTGATCCGAGAGCCAGGAGAGGGTCATTTCAGCGTAAGGGGCCTCATAGAGGAGGGGTACTTCGATTTCCGTAATGGCTCCTTCCGGAGCAAGGGGGGCTGCCAGGAGAAGGGCAGAGAGGTATTGGCTGGTCCTGCACTCGATGGAAGCAGTGCCGCCGGTGAGGGGGCCGGTTACGGAAAAGGGGGCGCAGCCCTCTGTGCCGTGCTCCTCCACCTGCACCCCCAGAGCCCGGAGCGCCTGAAGCAGGGGGGCGGCACTGCGGCGGCGGATCTGCTCATCTCCGTCAAATCGAACCTGACCGCTTCCCGTTGCCGCCATCGCTGCGGCCAGATAGAGGCTGGTGCCGCTGTTTCCCACATCGATTGATGCAGCAGAAAATGCTCCCCCGGTCCCCTGGACTATCCAGATTGGCGGGGTACTCTCATCCCCCGGAAGCTCATCAACCTTTGCCCCCAGGGAGCGGACCAGCTCCAGGGCCGAGCGGCTATCGGAGGAATCCAGGGGGGCGATAATCTTTGAGCTGCCCCTTGCTGCGGCGGCAATAAGCAGGGCTCTGATGGTGTGACTCTTGGAGCCGGGGATACGCACTTCTCCTTCCACGGCGCCGGGTTTCATGCTCCTTTCCATGAATCGATTGTACGGAGAGCGCCCGGTGCTGTCAAACCCCGTTGAAAGGGGTATAGTGCAGGAATGGAAAGAGTGCTTTTTATTTTCCTCGACGGATTTGGTGCAGGAGAAGCTAATCCGGAAATCAACCCTTTGTGCCGCTTTTTGCCAAAAATGGATGAAATCCTGGGGGAGGGGTGGAAATATGCCTCTTCTTCCTGGCCCGGAATATCGCTTGATGGGAGCTATGGAGGGGATGGCCGGATTAGCCATACGCTCTACGTTGGAACAGTTGATCCCGTTATGGGGGTCCAGGGGCTGCCCCAGAGCGCTACGGGACAGTGCTCCCTCATTACCGGCCGTAACTGCCAGGGCTTGATCGGAAGCCACTGGGGTCCCAGGCCCAACCGGAAAATCAGGGAGCTGCTTCTTCCGGACCGGGGGGGGACCATCTTTTCTGATATCCAGGCCCGGGGCGGAAGGGCCTCCTTCGCTGCCGCCTTTCCGGAGAGTTTCTTCCGGGCTCTAAAGGAGGGTCGGAGAATTCCCAGTACCCTCCAGCAGGCCTTTCTCGATGCGGGAGGAGGGCTCGCCACTGTGGAGGATCTGAAAGCGGGGAGGGCGATCAGCGCTGATATCACTGGATTGCGGTGGAGCGATCTGGGCTATCCGGATATCCCGGTAATCAGTCCCGGAGAGAGCGCCCACCGGCTCCTCTCCATCGCCGGAGAGGGGCAGTTTACCCTCTACGAATATTGGCTTAGTGATTATATCGGGCACCGGGGAGATTTCGATGATGCCCGAACGATCCTGAGGGATCTTGATGCCTTTCTTGCCTCTCTTCTCCATGAAGATGATACCATTGGGGAAGATCTTTCGGTGATTATCTGCAGCGATCACGGTAATATTGAAGAGCTCTCCACCTCCGGACACACCTCTAACCCGGTGCCCTTGATCATGCGCCTTTCCCCATCTGCCGGGAGGCTGCTATCCGGCACAACAATTGAAACTATTGCAGCTCTTGGAGAGGCAATGAGAAAAGTACTTGCACCCCCCAGGTGAATCTCCTACCATTACAGATGAGGAGGCAGCAGGTGCGCTACTACATCATCACCGGAACCAGCCGGGGAATTGGACAGGCCCTTGCCAGGGAGATTATCATTCGGGGGAAGGGGAACACCCTCTTCTGCATCAGCCGGGGCGGCAGCGATGAACTGGCCCGGGAGAGCAGAGAAGATGGGGCTATCGTTCATGATATTATCTTTGATCTTTCAAAAACTCACGAGATTGATGTTCTCATTGACCGGATCTTCCGGGGCATTGATCCAGGCAACTGCCAGGAGCTGGTTTTGGTGAATAATGCGGGGGTCCTGGAGCCCATTGGTCCTGCGGGGTTCAACTCCACCGCAGCGGTGGAGCACCATATCAGGACAAACCTGTTAGCTCCCATGCGGCTCACCTCCCTCACCATCGCCCGGGCGAGGCAGATGCATATGCGGGGAAAGAAGAGTATCATCGCCATCACCAGCGGGGCGGCAAGCCACCCCTATCATGGCTGGAGCGCCTACTGCACCGGCAAGGCGGGGCTGGAGATGTTCATCCGGACCGTGGGGCTGGAGCAGCTGAAGGAGGAGGACCCTTTCAGCCTTGTATCGGTGTGGCCCGGGATTATCGAGACCAGGATGCAGGAGCTGATTCGGCGCAGTGATCCTGAACATTTTGCCGACCGGGACAAGTTTATCCATTACCGGGATGCGGGACTTCTGGACAAACCGGAGGATACCGCCCGGAATTTGCTGAAACTGATTGATCAGCGGGAGTGGGAGAATGGCGAAAGCGTTGATCTCCGGGCCCGAATTGAGAAAGAAAGGAGTTAGGATGGAAGCGATGGAAAAGATGGAAGAGCAGCTTGAGAACAGAGCCCTTGTGTTTATCAAACCCCACGCCGCAAAGGGTCAGGTGATCGATTTTGTCCGTCAGTTTCTTGACGGATGGGGAATAGCGCTTTCTGAACAGGTGAGCGTAAAGGGAGGGGAGATTGCTTCCGGCGGGAGCATCGACCGCCACTATTTTGCCATCGCCAAAACTGCAGTGGAGCAGCAGCCGGAGCAGTACAAACTGCCAGGCGGGGCGAAGGAAGCCTTCCGTAACGCTTTTAAAGCGGGATGGGAGGATGCCCTGGCCGATGGCAAGCTTCTCAACGCCCTTGGCGCCCAAAAACGGCTGGGAGGAGTATCGGGAATTGAACTGAACGAACTGTGGAAGAGGAGCCCTCAGGTGAAGATGGCCCCGGGGCTCTACGCCGGCTACTTTGAAAAGGGTGGCTTTTACTGCATCAACGGCTTTTACCCCGGGCAACGGGAAGTTTTCACCGCCCCTGAAGCGGAGGTGGTGCTCTTTGAAGCCTCTTTCGATCCGGAGAAGCTGGACTGGGAGAGTTTTCGCAGCACCGTAATCGGTGCTACCGACCCATCCAAAGCAAAAGATGGCAGTCTCCGGGCCCAGATTTTAAAGGATTGGCAAACCCTGGGGCTTTCTGCAAAACCCGAAATGAGCCGCAACGGAGTTCACGCCTCGGCGGGACCTGTGGAGGGCCTGAGGGAGCGGATGGTCTGGCTTGGTCTGGACCCCCATTCCGACCCCCTCGCCCGGGAGTTGAACCGACTGGGACTGGACCCCGCCATGCTGGACCGGCTTCTGGAAAACTGTACCGTGGAGCTTGCCCAAAAAGATGGTGAGTCCCGGAAAGGGCCGGTCTTCGACCTTACCGAGGATATCAACACCTCCGAGGCCGCCGCATTACTCGCCTCGGCCAGGCTGCTCTAAAAAGCTGCTCTAAAAAACAGCAAGCCCCATCCAGAAGATGGATGAGGCGCAGAGGGCGGGGATTCCTGTTATAACAGGATAGCAAGTCCCAGGATGGTGAAGCCGAGGGTGAGAAAGCCAAAGAGAAGGTTGAACCTTCGGTCCACCGCATTGAACCGTTTTTCAGTCAGCTCTTTCTGACTGGTAAAGCGCAGCTCCATCTCCTTGTGGAGCGCCTCGAAGTTGGCCTGCCGCTCCTCCTTTGCCTCTTCAAAACGCTTGTCCATCTCATTTCGGATCGCCTGCCGATCCTGCTTGGCCTCTTCGAAGCGCTTGTCCATCTCCTCTCGGATCGCCTGCCGATCCTGCTTGGCCTCTTCGAAGCGCTTGTCCATCTCCTCT
>CAYMWV010000010.1:0-4712 GCA_964394395.1 uncultured Sediminispirochaeta sp. | reverse complement strand
CGGATCGCCTGCCGATCCTGTTTCGCCTCTTCAAAGCGTCGATCCCGATCCTGTTTCGCCTCTTCGAATCGCCGGTCCCGATCCTGTTTCGCTTCTTCAAAGCGCCGATCCCGATCCTCTCTTGCCGCTTCAAAGCGCTTGTCCATGTCGCTTTGGATGGCCAGGCGCTCCTGTTTCGCCTCTTCAAAGCGTCGGTCCCGCTCTTGTTTAGCCTCTTCGAATCGCCGGTCCCGCTCTTTCTGGGCAGCGTCAAAACGGTGATCCATTGAAGCAAAACGTTTTTCGGTGAACGTTTTTTGATCTTCAAAGCGTTGATTCATCGCTTCAAATCGCTGGTCCGATAGTTCCCGCTGTTCTGCAAAGCGCTGGTCCGAGAGCTCCCGCTGTTCTGCAAAGCGACGGTTTGACTCCTCCCGGTTGCGCTCCATGGTTTCCAGAAACTGGTCTACGCTCTCCCGGATGTCGATCCGGTCTGCCCGGTACTCTTCCCGGCTGATGGTGCGTTCGCTCAGGAGGATGGAGAGCCGGTGCAGGGCTGTGGGGTTTTTCACCTCCATCGCCTCGGCCAGCTCTGTTTCGAGGATTTCTGCAAACTGTTCCACTCGCTTCTCCATGCTATTGATAGTATACAGCAAACTCTTTCTGTTTGCCACTATCTATATAAGGGGAAAAAGTGTCCTGTTTGCCCGAAAAAAGGGGGTGGCTTGTGAAAAAAAGCGCCAGGGGGCGCAGCGGTACCCCGCAGCCTCGGCAGGCGGGCGTCGGGCGGCGCGGAGCAAGCCCGCAGGAGCTCGCCGTAAAGCCGGGGCGAGGAGTTTAGCGGAGCACCCGGCCGGCCCGAAGGGGCGGGGCGCCCGGGAAAGATGGGTGATTTTTCTTTTTTGTGCTAATATTGGTAAAGACGGAACAATATTACTGGTAAGGGAGATGGTATGGCAAAGAGGATGCGAAGCAGAGCGATCGTATGCATGGGGCTCTTAGCAATTGTGGTGCTTGGGGGGTGTGATTTGTTAGGAGGGGGGCAGGATGACGGGGTTCCGGATGCTTTAGCCCAGGAGATTCATGATTTTGTTGAGTTGATGAACGATCATCGGGAGAGTATTGGTCTGTCCAGGCTTGCGTGGGATGATCGGGTTTATCAGGTGGCGCTTGCCCATTCCGAGGATATGAAAAACCGGGGTTTCTTTGCCCACGAGAATCCTGATGGTAAGGATCCCTTCGACCGATTGGGGGATGCAGGGATAAGCTATTGGGCCGCAGCGGAGAATATTGCCTGGGGGTACAGCACCGGAGGGGCGGTGTTTCAGGGTTGGTTAGATAGTTCAGGTCACAGAGCCAACATCGAGAATGGGAACTATACGCACCATGGGGTGGCTTATGTGGCAGAGGGGCATTACTGGACCCATCTGTTTATCAAGCCCCGGGAGTAGCCCGGCTGAATAAGCGATGCGGCTAACTGGAACCCCGGAAGTCCGTTACTCCCCGATGATGGTGATGACGATTTCCCGCTCTTTTCGGGGGCCGTCAAACTCGCAGAGGAAGATGTTTTGCCAGGTGGAGAGGGCGAGGTGGCCATCGGAGATGGGGATGGTTTCGGAGGGGCCCACCAGGCCTGCTTTGAGGTGGGAGTCGCCGTTGCCGTCCTGCCGGTCGTGTTCCCAGACCCCCCGGGGGATAAGGCCGTCCAGGAGGGTGACCACATCCCGCTGTACCGAGTCGTCCCAGTTTTCCTGGATCATGATTCCGGCGGTGGCGCCCCGGACGTAGATGCTGCAGATGCCGGTGGTGATTTCTTTGCCGGATGTTCTTTTGTCGGCGGTTCGGTCAGTTGCTCCCCGGGCGGTGGCTCCTTGGACGGTGGTGCCCGGGGCAGGGGCGTTCCGGGTCCCTGCGGCGGCTCCAGTGCCAGTTGTTCCCTGGGTGGCAGCTCCCCGGGCAGCGGCGGCGACCACCGCTTTCACCTGGTCGGTGATGTCGTAGAGCCCTTCCCGGGCGTCGGTTGCTATGGTGATGGTGCTTTGCATGGGGCTATTATGGCATGGACGGGCTGCGATTTCTACTCTTTTTATGGTATACTTGTGTATGCTTGGAGGAAGAGGGGGTATGTATGGGCCTGCCGAAGGAGAAAGAGGGATTGTTTACCTATGGGGATTATTACCGTTGGGATGACGGGGAGCGGTGGGAGTTGATTGACGGGGTGGCCTACAACATGAGTCCGGCTCCAACCCGGAAGCACCAGGCGATTTTATTGAACTTATCAAGAGAAATCGCTGATATTACCGACCGGGGAAGCTGCGAGACCTACATTGCTCCCTTTGATGTGCGTTTTACCGCAGATGACCAGACTGATACGGTGGTGCAGCCCGATATCTCGGTGTTTTGCGAGCAGGAGAAGCTGGATGAGCGGGGGGCCGTCGGTGCTCCCGACCTGGTGGTGGAGATCCTGAGCCCCTCTACAAGCCACAAGGATCTGAGCGACAAGTTGCGGCTTTATGAGAGTAGGGGAGTTCGGGAATACTGGATTGTCAACGGTGAGGGGCCCTGGGTGATGGTCTACCGTCTTGGGGGTGATGGGCGAGAGGGGCGATACGGGAAGCCCGATTATTACCGGCCCGGGGATGGGATAAAAAGTGATGTCTTGGGGGCTGAGATTGGGGTGGATCAGTTTCTGGATTCCGGTTCTCCGGGGAAGGAAAGGGAGTGATGCGGGATCAGGCAGCCTTTTTGGCTCTAGTAGCGGAGCTGGAGGGGGATTACCGGGAGATTTTCCGGGTGCGGGAGCACAATCTTCGTGCCTGGGGGCGGATTGAAGCCGGTGCTGATGATATTCTAGACTATGGGGCGCTGGCCTACACGATCCACACCCTCTACGGGATTCTTGAAAACTATTTTCTCCGAATTTCAAAGTTTTTTGAAAATAATCTTCCCTCTGACAGCTGGCACAAAGCCCTGGTGGAACGGATGGCTCTTGATATTGGGGGGGTTCGGCCGGCGCTGCTTCCCGATGGTGCAGGAAAGAAGGATCTTCTGGAGCTTTTGAAGTTCAGGCATAAGTTTCGGCATCTTTACGGGGAGGACCTGGATCCGGAGCAGACCAGCCGAGTGCAGAGGCACCTGACTGCTTTTCTCGAGCTTTTTCCGGAGATTCACCAGAACTACTGTCGGAAACTGAAGCAGATAGGCGAGGCTTTGTGACTCCCTTCGATCCGAAGCCCTATGCTGACAACTGGCGCCGAAGAAATAGTGAAGAGGCGGAGCGGATTCTTTGCAGGGCAGGAGAGGCCTGGCGGGAGGCGGAACTTCTGGCAGGCAGGATGCGTTCCGAATGCTCGGTGGAGCGGGTGATCCTTTTCGGCTCCCTGGTACTGCAGGATGGGCCCCGCCGGGAGGATTTTGATATCGATCTGGCCATTATCGGCGGCTTCTGGGAGTGCGCCCGGGATCTGGCTGATAACAGTAACTTTTCTGTGGACCTGCTGGAATACGAAAAAGCGCCGGAGCATATCAGGAAGCGGGTTGATGAGGAAGGGGTGCTTCTGGCGGGGGGATGAAGCGGAATGGTGAAGGGCAGGATGGGGGGAGCGAAGTTGGATCTACGAGCTTGGCGGGGAGGGGCGTAAAGGCAGGCTCGGGTGCGCGGCTGGAGGGCGAGATTGTGCTGCAGCAACCTTCGGACCAGGAGCAGTCGGTGGTGTTGTAGAGGGATTAAAAAAACGCTCCCTCCCAGAGACTATCGATAAAGCTCTGATACCCGATAACCATAATTCCGTCCTCGGTGGTGTAATCCCGCTCTATCATGCATACCAGGACCTTTTTTTTAACCTCCGGATGTTCCAGGCTGAGTTCTCTGATCCCTTTAAGATGGCTGCTGGTAATTCGTCCGGAGGACTTGCACTCGATGGCGCACTCTATATGGTTTACGATAAAATCGACTTCCGTGCCTCCGGATAACTGCCAGTAGAAAAAGTCCGCGAAACGTTCCCGGTAGGAGTTGTAGGCGCATAGTTCGTGGAATATCCAGTTTTCAAAGGCCCGGCCGAAAAGTTCGGACCCCGGTTCAATGCGGCTCCGGCGGGCAAGGTGGTTTACCACCCCCACATCGACAAAGTAGAACTTTGGGGCTTTTACTATTCTTCGTTTGGGCCTTCGACGATAGGCGGGCAGAAACCTTCCAAGGAGCGTGTCGGTGAGAATCTCAAAATAACCGCGGATGGTTTCACTTGAGACCCCTGTTTCCCGGGCGATGGTGGAATTCTTCAGATTTAAGAAAATCGATCCAGAAAGCCTCGGGATAACTTTTGTGAAGAAGGGAACTTTATCCTGCCTGCCGGGAACCCCACAGGAAAAAAGTTTCTGTTCCCGCCGGTGGGAGGATTAGATTTCTTGTGTAATTTTCAGTCAGTCAATGGTGAATGCAGTAGAGCTTTTTGCGCTGCCTATGTTTTAGGCAAAAAACGGCTCTATATCTTTACGGCCAGCGCAAAAGGCTCGGCGGTTATCCATGCATCCGAAGTTCTACTATTTTGACACCGGAGTCTATCGTTCTATCCGCCCGAAGGGTCCGCTGGATTCACCTGATGAACAAAGCGGTGTGGGGTTGGAAACTCTGGTATTTCAGGAGCTTGGGGCCGCTATAGAATATCATGGGGGTGAGGAGAGCTTTCATTACTGGCGGACCGCTTCCGGCCTCGAGGTGGATTTTGTCGTGTACG
>CAYMWV010000009.1:10927-52075 GCA_964394395.1 uncultured Sediminispirochaeta sp. | reverse complement strand
TTTGACTCTGCCTCTTTTGACTCCAGCTCTCCCCAGGGTAAGCTGATGATGGTATCCAGATAGTTACGGGTAACGATAAACTCACTGGAGTTGGGGTCCATCATGCTAAACTTTTCAAGCTCCTTATCTACCTGCTCCTTCACTTCTCCAGAAAAATCGAGCTTCTCAATCGCCTCTTTGAAACGGTTATACTCGCTGCTCTTTGAATCTACCGGTATACCCAGCTCCTGCTTTATTGCCTTCAACTCCTCTTTGAGGAAGTACTCCCGTTGGCTCTTCTCAATTTTTTCGTTGATCTGTTTCTGGATCTTTTTCTGGATTCGTAGAAGCTCCTGTTCTTTTTTGATAAAGATGAGCACCTGCTCCATTCTGGTCTGCACATCCAGGGTTTCAAGGATTTTCTGCTGCTCCTTACGGTCAATATTGAGAATGCTGGTGATAAAGTCGGCAATCTTGCCGGGATGGTCGATGTTGACCATATTGAGACGCATCTCTTCCGAGAAGAGGGGGTTATTCTCCGAGAGCTGCTTCATCTCACTGATAAGGCTCCGGGTCAAAGCTTTTACGTCCAGAGATCCGTCTTTTTTATCATCCAGGTACTCCACTGCGGCACTGATTGGTGATTCAGGGTTCAGAAACTTCTTGATTCGGAACCGTTTCAGGGTGGAGATGAAGATGTTGATCCCTCCATCGGGCAAATTGATCTTTTTCACAATTTTCGCAACAGTTCCTATCGAAAACAGGTCTTCGCCAATAACAGCCCGCTCCTCCTGTTCATCCTCCACAAGAACCAGCCCTATCATGCTGTCGCTGGCCAGGGACTGCTCCACCACGTGAATCTCATCTTCTGATTGGATCATCAGGGGGGTGAAAATACCGGGGAAAATCGGTTTCCCCTGGATCGGTATAATAAAGAGGCGGCCGGGAAGTATCTGGTCCGCCGGAATAATCTGTTTGTCTGACACGTCATCCTCCTGCAGTAGCTTATCTATGTCTCTGGGTATTCAATAGTTAAAGTAATCATAAATGATTGCATCAGCAAGTTCAAAAACGTATGATGCAGGGATGGGAAGATCCTTCCAAAGTGATGGCATTATATTGCGGACCTGGCGTTTTGGCGAGATCCACAAGGGGGTGGAAATCCTGACCCCTGACGAGGGTATGGTGGGCGCTACGGTTTTTGGTGCCTATAAGGGAACGGGAAAACTTGGTGGAAGTACCGATCTTTTCTCCTGGGGACGCTTCTTTTTCTACCGTGATCCGGTGAAAAATCGGATAAAGGTACAGGATGTGCAGCTTTTCTCCCAGTTCGAACCGTTACGGCACCGGTTAGATCTCTACTACATCGCCTGTTTCTGGGGGGAGTTAATTAAAAAGTCCCTTGGTGCAGGGGGGGACACATCACCTCTCTACCGTCTTTTAATCGCATCACTGAAGATTATCGTCAGCTCAAATGGCGATGAGCGAACTCTCCGGCTTCTTTTTATTCTCTTTGGTTGGCATTTTCTCTCCATCCTTGGATTGAGAGGCCCGGTAGGGGAGTGTTCTGCCTGTGGTATAAAGAGAGAAGCCGGGGACCCCCTTTATATCAGCAGAGAGGATGGTTCCCTCCATTGTGGCGAGTGTGCCTTTCCCGGGGACTACCAGGCCGGTGAGGGAAGCCGTCACTTCCTCTGGCTGAGTGATCGGCGCAAACTCTCCGATATGGTAAAAACCGGTTTCGGCGATCAGGAGGAGATTGAACTGAAGGAGCTTATTCTCCATCTGCTGAAACGGGCGGCTGATGAACCACTCAGTACATCGGAGCTTATATGAGACTTTTTTTCGCCCTTCCGTTTACCCATGATACAAGGTCTGCTATTATAGAAACCTTGGAGCCTTTGAAAGGCTCTTTCGGTGGGCTTCGTTGGCTTCCTGCTTCTTCAATGCACATCACCCTCCATTTTTTGGGAGAGCGGGGGAGGGAGGAGACGGAAGCTTTACGGAAAAGATTTCGAGATGATTTTCCCTTGGCCCTTGGAACAGAAGGGATGAGCGCCTTTACCCTCTCCTGGGAAAAGATTGGATCCTTTCCCAAGGGGGGGAAACCGAGGGTGATGCATCTCCCGGTAGAGGAGGGAGCAGATAAGGTTCTTCTCCTTCGGGATCTGCTCTGTTCGGTTCTGAACCTTCCCGGGGAAGAGAAGCGGAGGCGATTTAAGCCCCATATTACCCTCGCCCGGTACCGGCAAGGCAAAAATGTTCCTCCGGAATGGGCAGAAAAACGGGACGCTTTGATAGTAAGAGGTAAAGCGTTGGCAGAAAGGGTGGTTCTCTACCGTTCTCATCTTGAACGGGGAGGCGCCCGATATGAAGTGCTGGAATCGGTAGAACTTCCCCGGTGAGGTGGGTGATGATGTGCTTGTTTTTTCAACACACGACCACCGACAGCGGCCACAGGCCGCCTCATTGAAGGAAGGAAGGGAATAATAGATGCGTTGGAAGAAAGGTGATATGGACAGGGAGCTGGTCAAAGAGATGGCCGCTCACTACGGGCTGGATCTTCTCTCTGCGGCAATTTTGGTTCGCCGGGGGATACGGACGGCGGAGGAGGTGAAGTTTTATCTTGAGGATGAGCTTACCTTCGCCCACAACCCCTTTCTCTTTGATGAGATGGAGGAGACTGTAGATCGGATTCTTCTCGCTGCGGAGGAGGGGGAGCGGATACGGATCTTTGGAGACCGGGATGTGGATGGAATAAGCAGTACGGTGCTGCTGCGGGAACAGCTGGTAAAGCTGGGCCTGGAGGTCTCCTGGTCCCTTCCTGAAGGGGACGATCCCTATGGCATGACCAAAGCTGCGGTTGATCTAATGGAATCGGAGAGTGAAACCCTTCTTATCACCGTCGATTGTGGCATCACCAACTATGAGGAGATTGCCTACGCCCGGGAAAAGGGGATTGATACCATTATTGTGGATCACCACAACCCCTCAGAGCAGCTTCCCTCTGCAGTGGCTATTATCAATCCAAAGGTTCCCGACTGTGGCTATCCGTTTCAGGGGCTGGCTGCTGTGGGGGTTACGGCAAAACTGATCTGGGCCCTCTCCTTTTCACAGACCGATTTCTATAAAGAGGAACTGGTTTTACTCAACCTTCGGCCAGGGAATGGAACCATTATCTTTGAAGCGGTAAAACTGGAGAACCTGGTTGAGCAGGATCGTCTGTCAGAGAGCTTTGTTCCCGGGGTGGTCAAATATGAGCAGACCCGGCTGGGAGAGTTTCTGGAGGGCAAGCAGATTCTTGTCTATGACCGCCCCATGCAGGAGCGTTTTCTAAAACAGCTCTTTGGAAACAACATAGAGATAGGGGTGATCGATCTGGCAGAGGAGATCTGGCGGATATATCCCGCCTTGAAAGATGAGAGCCTCTTAAGGATCCGGGAACGGAGCAGAAGCAGCAGGTACGAGGGAAAGCAGCTGGGAGAAATCGAATCACTGGTGAACCTCTTCAGGGCTTATGTGATCAAGCGATATGATACCCTTACCAGCGGTTTTGATAATATTCTGGATCTTGTGGCCCTGGGAACCCTGGCAGACATGATGCCCCTGGAGGATGAAAACCGCATTTTGGTACGCCGGGGGATGAAAGTGCTGAGCGAGGCTCGCCGGGGAGCCGTACACGATCTGCTCCTGCAGCAGAACCTTTTGGGAAAGAGACTCTCAACCACCGATGTGGGATGGCAAATTAACCCGGTAATCAATGCCACAGGACGGCTGGGAGTTCCCGGAAAGGCAGCGCAGTTTTTCCTCGAAGAAGATCCGAAACGTCGGGGCGAGCTCTCTGGTGAGATAATCGGACTCAATCGGGAACGGAAAAAACTGGGGGAGATTGCCTGGAAGAACGTATTTCCCCAGGCGAAACGTAGTTTTAAAGAGTCCGGGGAACGCTTCATTCTGGTGGAAGAGAAGGAGATCCACCGAGGGGTAACGGGCATTATCGCTACCAGATTAATGCAGCATTTCAGTGTTCCAGCCGCCGTTATCGCACACCTGGATGATCACCTGGTAGGATCGGTCAGGAGCACCAAAGGACTCAATGTGAAGAACTTCCTCGGCCGGTTTGCAGATCTCTTTCTCGATTATGGGGGCCACGATATGGCCGCAGGTTTCAGCCTAAAAAGAGAAAATCTTGACGAGCTTATCCGAAGGTTTAAAGAGGAGATTGGCAGCCTCGACTCTCTGGAGGTGGAAGAGGCTTATATCGATGTAGATGCGGAACTTCCCCCGGGATACCTGAAACCGGAACTGCTTGATCTGGTGGAGCGCTTCGAACCCTATGGGGAAAAAAGTGCGCCTCTAGTCTTTCTCGCCCGTCGGGTAAAGATCCGGGATCTCTCTTCGGTAGGCAAAAGTGATCCGGTACATCTGAAGATGCTTGTGGATGCCGGCCAGACCAAGTGGCCCGCCATCTTTTGGCGCTCCGCAGATCGGGTAAATAAAGATTTCTCTGAGGGCGATGAGGTGAATATCCTTTTTAGACTGGGACGAAACTACTATCAGAATCGGGAACAGCCTCAGCTCACCATCCTCGATATCGAAAGAATCTAAAATCAGAAGGATTAAAAGATCGGTACCATGAAATATAGTAAATATCCTGCAATTCTGCTTCTCCATTTATCTCTCATTCTCACTGCCACTCCACTGTATTCAGAAAAGCCGCCGGATAGCGATACTACGGTAATACCAACGGTAATACGGGAGCGCTACAAGATTACCTTCCCCCGGGAAATAGTGCGGGGCAGCGTTCTGGCTATCCGCATTGGAGTTCCCCAAAATGAGCTGGCAAGTGAAGAAGTTCGAGAAGAAGTTAATGGAGATGCAATCATCCAGGAAAAACTCAAGCTCGGCTATGTTGGAACACTGTATAATTCGGATGACAGGGTTGTCGCCACAGGAAGCAGTTTTCCGGTGGCGAAAAAAGAAGCAGCCGAGAGAAAGGAAACAGATGAATATGCAGAATATGCAGATGAATATATCCTTCTGGGTTTAGGATCGACAATCACTCCCGGAGTGTATCGGCTGCGGATTGAAAAAGATTCTCTCCCAGAAAGTCAAGGAAGAGCATTGCTATTCCAGGAAGATATCCGCATCCTTCCTGGTACCTTTAAAAGCGAGATAATTCCCTTAAACAGGGAGATGAGTAAACTGAGAAGCGAACCGGACCCCCGTAAAGTGGCAGAGGCGGTAGAAATCCAGGGTATTTACAACTATTTTAAACGACAAACCCTAAAGGGGAGGTTCCATCTGACCCTCCCGGTAGAAAACTACCCCTTCTCATCCTGGTACGGAGATAGACGCACCTACCGTTATTCAGACGGAGAGCAGGCCTATTGGGTCCACTCCGGAGTAGATATTGCTGCACCGATTGGAACAGAAGTGCGAGCCGGGGCAGATGGTAAAGTGATCATGGTAAGGGACCGGATCGTTACGGGAAAAACTGTAGTGATTGAACACTACCCCGGGTTTTATGGCGTTTTTTTTCATCTTGACAGTTTTGATGTTCAGGAGGGAGATATTGTCAAAAGCGATACCCTGATAGGAAGAGTGGGAATGACCGGTTTAGCCACCGGACCCCATCTTCATTGGGAAATTCGTGTTTCTGGAATCCCGGTGGATCCTCTTCTTTTAACCACCGAAGGTATCACTCTACTTGACAGATGAAAGAGAGAATCGTACCATATGCACCATATTTTAATCAAAAAGGGGGTGATTCCAATAGCCTTTGTTCGAATAGACGAGACCGAACCTCTGGAAAAAGCCATTAAACGTTTCAAGCGGATGGTAGAAAAAGAGGGTATCATCCGGGAATGGAAGAAGCGGGAGTATTTTGAAAAGCCCTCTACCATCAAAAACCGGAAAAAGAAGGCGCTTGAGCGGAAGCAGATGAAGAAGCTGCGGAAGGTTCAGGCGATGAAGAGTTATTAACGACAAGGCCGTTTCCTCCGGGGGACGGTTTTTTTTTAGAGTGATGCCAAAATTGTGGAAACGTAAAAAAGTTTTCACAGCGGTGAACCAACGGTGACGTTTTTGTGCCTATAGAAGCCTATTCCACAATTTTGGAAACAGATTATACCGGAAACATAAAATCATCATTATATATTTGACATTATCCTAAGAATACGATACTCTTCTCAAGTATAATACCGGTAGGAGGTATACATGTTAATCTTGATTTCTGACGCCTTTGATGCAGCCCTTCCCGAAAAGCTCTCTACTTTTGGAGAAGTGACTGATGATAAGGGGCGTCTTCCGGAAGCGGAAATTGTCCTGGTGCGAAGTAAAACCAAATGCACCAAAGAGTGGATCGATCAGGCTAAAAGTGTAAAGCTGATCATTCGTGGTGGAGTCGGTATAGACAATATCGACAAAGAGTATGCAGAGAGTAAGGGGATCATTGTTCGTAATACCCCAAAGTCAAGCTCTATCGCTGTGGCCGAATTGACCTTCGCTCTCATGATTCAAATTCCCAACCAGATCATTGCGGCACATAACAGTATGAAGGAAGGGAAGTGGATCAAGAAGGAACTCAAGCGGACCGAGCTGTTTGGAAAAACCCTCTGTCTTGTGGGTATTGGAAACATTGCCACCGAAGTGGCCAAGCGGGCTGCTGCCTTTGGGATGAAAGTGCTTGCTTATGACAAGTTTGTCTCCAAAAGCGATCATGCCGAAATGAAGGGCTCCCTGGAAGAGGCGATGAGCGAGGCGGATTACATCTCCCTGCACTTACCCCTTACCCCCGATACCGAAGGGATGATCAACAGCAAAACCCTGGCAGCTTGCCAAAAGAATCCGGTAGTGATCAATACCGGGCGTGGCCCCTGTGTAAATGCTGAGGATATGGCAGCGGCTTTGGAAAGCGGAAAAGTGGCTGCCTATGCTACAGACGTATACCCTTCTGATCCTCCAGCCGATGATTATCCCGTCCTCAAAGCTCCCAATGTGGTTCTTACCCCTCACATAGGAGCAAGCAGTAAAGAGAACCTACTCCGGATTGGAGAAGAGGCAAAGTCAATAATCAAGGAACTGAGTGATGGAGGAAAATTGTGAGCCGAAAACTGAACTTTTTTGCAGGACCCTCAGTGCTTCCGGTGGAGGTGCTGCAGGAGCTGAAGGAGAACATTGCCGATTATAAAGGCAATGGATATGCTCTTATTGAAGCGAGCCACCGGGGAAAGGTGTACGATCAGGTCCATTATGAAGCTATCAACTTGCTTAAGGAGCTGATGGGAATATCCGACGACTACTCGGTTTTCTTTCTTGGAGGCGGAGCTACTCTGCAATTTTCCATGATCCCGATGAATTTCCTGAAGGAAGGAAAAATTGCGGACTACACCGTTACCGGTAACTGGGCCAAGAAGGCGTATGAGGATGCGGCTAAGGTGGGGAAAACAGCGGTGCTTTTTGACGGAAAAGATTCCGGATACACAAGCCTCCCCGAAGCCGGCACGGTAAAACCCTCAAAAGATTCAGCCTATCTCCATATTACCACCAATGAGACCATCGGAGGCATCCAGTGGAAGGAGTTTCCTGAAACAGGGGATGTACCCCTGATCGCTGATATGTCCAGCGATATCCTTTCTCGGCCGGTCCCCACTGACAAATTTGCTATGATCTATGCTGGCGCACAGAAGAATCTTGGGCCCGCCGGAACCACCATTGCAATAGTAAGAAAAGATCTCCTTGAACGGTGCAGCGACAATCTTACCGCCTATCTTAACTACAAAGTACATGCGGGGAAGGACGGCCTCTATAACACTCCTCCCGTATTCAGCATCTGGGGGGTGAAACTGGTCCTGGAATGGGTTAAGAAGATGGGTGGAGCTGAGGCGATGGCTAAGCGGGCGGATCGGAAGTCCTCTATGCTCTACGATACCATTGATGGAAGTGACGGTTATTACACCAGCCCTGTGGATTCCCGATATCGCTCCACTATGAATGTGGTGTACCGACTGCCTAATGAAGAGCTGGACGCAAAGTTTATAAAAGAGGCCACCGATGCTGGGATGTTGGGACTCAAGGGGTATAGAACTGTAGGCGGATGCCGGGCATCCATCTACAACAGTCTCCCTGAGGAAGCTGTCCAGAGTCTGGTGGATTTTATGAAGGAGTTTCAGCGCAAAAACGGCTGATCATTATGAAAATTGATGAAACGAACATAGCGATCATCAAGCATCTCCGGGATGGTAGGAAGAGCTTCTCCAATATAGCGGAGGAGCTCTCCATCACAGAGAATACTGTCCGTTCCCGGGTGAATAAACTTGTTGAAGAGGGAATTCTGGAGATTTCGGGTCTGGTCGACCCGGAATCT
Organism: uncultured Sediminispirochaeta sp.; assembly: GCA_964394395.1. Classification (GTDB taxonomy): domain Bacteria; phylum Spirochaetota; class Spirochaetia; order DSM-16054; family Sediminispirochaetaceae; genus Sediminispirochaeta. Next base: position 43,728 of record CAYMWV010000009.1, on the reverse strand, counting down.
CTCCCCGGTCATCGAATGATTTTCTGCGGTGTGAAACTCTCCACCACAGAGCTTGTGAGAAAAGGGAAGGAGTTTAGCGGCCTACGAGGAACTGTTTCGGTTGGGGTTGTTACCGGCAGATACGACTTAATCGTCCAGGTTTTGCTGAATGAGAACGAAGGGTTTGGACTCCTTGAATTTTTTACCGAAGAGCTATCCCGGGTTGGGGAAATTCAAGAGGTTGAGACTTTTGTCGTCTACCAGGGCTACAACCTGCGGGTTCCCTACATTATTTAGGAGGTGACGATGTTAAAAAGGACACCCCTTTACGATATATATAAAGCGTATAAAGGTGCCAAGTTAATAGATTTTGGGGGCTGGGAACTGCCAGTCCAGTTTGAAAGTGGGATTATTTCTGAACACATGGCGGTCAGGAAGAATGCGGGACTTTTTGATGTCTCCCATATGGGGGAAATTTTGGTCCAGGGCTCCGGCTCCTTTGAGCTGGTTAACTACCTTGTCACCAACGATCTCTCTGGTATGAATGATGGACAGTGCCTCTATTCACCCATGTGTTATCCCGATGGCGGGGTTGTTGACGATCTCTTGATCTACCGGATAGAAAGAGAAAAATTCTTTCTTGTGGTAAACGCCTCAAATGTGGAGAAAGATTTTGCCTGGATCAGCAAAGAAAACCCCTGGATGAAGAGCCGGGGGGATGGTCCTGCAGTCAGCAACCTTTCAGAAGAGTATGGGCAGATAGCTTTTCAGGGGCCCAGGGCAAATGAGTACATGAAGGAGCTTGTCGGCTCTGGTATAGATGATATTGCCTTTTTTCATTTCAGAACTGATCTGAATATAGCAGGCAAGAAGTGTATCATCAGCCGAACCGGTTATACCGGAGAAGACGGCTTTGAGATCTACTGTGATGCTGCCGATGCAGGGGCGGTATGGAACCACCTGTATGATGCGACAAAGGATAAGGGGGTCTTGCCCTGCGGGTTGGGCGCCCGGGATACTCTGCGCTTTGAAGCGAAACTTCCCCTGTATGGACATGAAATCACCGATAAAATCACCCCTCTGGAAGCAAACCTCTCCTACTTTGTTAAACTGGAGCAGGAAGCAGATTTCTGCGCAAAGGAAGCTTTGATTAAGCAAAAGGAGGAGGGGGTACCCAGAAGTCTCAGGGGCTGTGAAATGATTGATAAGGGTGTTCCCCGGGATGGCTACAAAGTTTACCATGAGGAGCGTGAAATCGGTTATGTCACCAGCGGGACCAAAAGTCCCATCCTCGATAGCTTTCTAGGTTTGGTGCTTATCGAACGGAGGGGGAACCTGAGCATAGGTGATGAGATCCTGATTGAAATCGGGAAAAAGAAAAAACGGGCAAAACTGGTGAAAACACCGTTTTACAAAAATACCGGCAAAAAAAACTGAAACGAGGAGGATGACAATGGCTGTAGAAAAGGGACTGAAATACACAGAGAACCATGAATGGGTGAGGGTAGAGGGGAATATCGCTTCTATCGGTATCTCCGATCACGCTCAGGAAGAGTTGGGGGATATTGTTTTTGTCGAGCTTCCTGAAGTTGGTGATGATTTCTCCAAGGGTGATGAAGCGGTAAATATTGAATCGGTTAAAGCTGCTGCTCCTGTTTACGCTCCGGTTTCCGGAAAGGTTAGCAAAGTGAATGAGGATCTTGAAGATTCTCCCGAGAGCATCAATGAAAAACCCTATGAGGCGTTTATCTTTGCTCTTGAGATGAGTGATACTTCCGAGCTGGAAGAACTGATGGATGTTGACGCCTACGAAGCTTTCCTGAAGGAGGAGTAGCCACGCTATGATTAAACATCCCTATCTGCCACAGACAGAGGGGGATATCGACCAGATGCTCGAGGTGATTGGTGCTTCGAGCATCGATGAGCTCTTCTCCGATATCCCTTCATCAGTACTTCTTGATCGTGATCTCTCCATTGCAAAAAGCAAACCCGAATGGGAAGTGTACCAGGAGATGAAAGGTCTTTCTGAAAAGAACCGCACTGCGGTATCCTTTCTGGGATGCGGCTCCTACGATCATATCATTCCGGCAGTAGTGGGCCGGATAATGAGCCTGCCCACTTTTTACTCCAGCTATACTCCCTATCAGGCAGAAATATCCCAGGGAGTTTTGCAGGCTATCTTTGAGTTTCAGAGTATGGTTTGTACCTTAACCGGTCTTGATGTCTCGAATGCGTCTCTCTATGACGGAGCAACAGCTGCCATCGAAGCATCAGCGATTGCAATAAACAGTACTCGAAAAGCCGATACCATTCTTGTTTCAGAAACTGTTCACCCCTCTACCAAGGCGGTTTTGAAATCCTACTTTGGCGACCTGGGGGTGAATATTGAAGAGGTTGGGGCAAAAGAGGGACTAAGTGATTTCGATGCGATAAGATCGGCTTTACGACCCGAGGTTGCAGCAGTTCTGGTTCAAACCCCCAATTTTTTCGGCCACTTTGAAGATCTGCAGGGGCTTGCAGAGTCAGTTCATGAGAATAAGAGCAAGCTTATCATCTCTTCAAATCCAATGAGTCTCGCCCTTGCCAAAAGCCAGGCCGAGTGGGGTGCGGACATTGCTATCGGCGACACTCAGCCCTTTGGACTGCCCTCCTATTTCGGCGGTCCGTCGGTAGGTTATATCGCTGTAAATGAAAAACTCCTGCGGAAGATGCCTGGCCGGATTGTTGGCCAGACCCTGGATGCCGAGGGGAAGCGAGCCTTTGTTTTAACCCTGCAGGCCCGGGAACAGCACATAAAGCGGGAGAGGGCAACCAGTAATATCTGTTCTAACCAGGCATTGGCAGCCCTGGGAACTACTGTATATCTCTCTACGGTGGGTAAAGAGGGTTTAAAGGAAGTAGCAAACCTCTCCATGCAGAAGTCCCACTACCTCTATGACCGACTGAAAGAGTGTAAGAGTATTAAGCCTTTCGGTAATGCGCCCTTTTTCAATGAATTTACCCTGGAAATGGGAGATAAAGCAGAAACGCTTCTTAAAGCCTTACGGCAAGAGGGAATCTACGGTGGAGTCCTCCTTGAGCAGCTTGATGAACGATATAAGGGCCTGGTGAGTGTGGCGGTGACAGAAAAGAGAAGCAGAGAAGAGATGGATAGGTACGTGGAAATTACCGGGAGGATACTGGGATGAGTGGAACTGAAACAAAGCTGATCTTTGAACGATCCATGGCTGGCCGAAAAGGTTACGCCTTTCCCGCTTCTGATGTGGATGAACTCTCCCTTGATACGATTCTCCCGGAAAAATATAGGAGAGAAAAAGATACACACCTTCCCGAGGTGGCGGAGATTGATGTGGTGCGCCATTTTACCGAACTCGCCTCCCGTAACTTTGGTGTGGATGCGGGGTTCTACCCTTTAGGAAGCTGCACCATGAAATACAATCCGAAGATAAACGAAGATGTAGCGGCCCTTCCCGGTTTTGCTCATCTTCATCCCCTGCAGCCTACTGAGGATGCTCAGGGAGTTCTGGAGCTGATGTTCAAGCTTACCAGAGATCTATGTGAACTCACTGGAATGAAGTGGGGAACCCTGCAGCCCTTTGCTGGAGCTCATGGCGAGTTTACCGGCCTTAAACTCTTTAAGGCTTATTTCAAAGCCCGGGGTGAGGTAAAGAGGAACAAGGTTCTTGTACCTACCAGCGCTCACGGTACCAACCCCGCTTCGGCCCACATCTCCGGTTTCGATGTCCAGGAGGTGGAAGGAGATGAGCGTGGTCTGGTCTCCATCGAGAGTCTCAAAGAACATATCGATGAGAACCTGGCCGGCATTATGCTTACCAATCCCAATACCTTGGGCCTTTTTGAAGAGGATATTGTGGAGATTGCCAAACTGGTGCACGATGCCGGAGGCCTTCTCTACTATGACGGGGCAAACCTGAATGCTATCATGGGGAAAGTTAGGCCCGGTGATATGGGCTTTGATGTTATCCACATGAATCTTCATAAAACCTTCTCTACCCCCCATGGTGGAGGCGGTCCTGGAGCCGGTCCTGTCCTTGTTTCCCAGCGGCTTGTGGAGTTCCTCCCCATTCCGGATGTGGAAAAGCAGGGAGATGAATATGATTTTTGCTTCTCCCGTCCCAAATCTATCGGAAGGATCAGCGGATTCTACGGAAACATAGCAGTTCTGGTTCGGGCGTATGCATATCTGCTATCTATGGGAAGGGATGGGCTTAAAGCTGCCAGTGAAATGGCAGTGCTTAATGCCAACTACCTGAAAGAGCGGCTGAAAAAGCGTTTTTATCTTCCCTATACCAGTACCTGTAAGCATGAGTTCGTTCTTAGCGCAAAAAAACTGAAAGAAGAGTATGATGTTTCAGCCCTTGATGTGGCCAAGGCCCTTCTTGATGCAGGCATCCATCCGCCTACAGTCTACTTCCCCCTGATTGTCCCTGAAGCTCTCATGATAGAGCCGACCGAGACCGAATCCAGGGAGACTCTGGATCGATTTGTGGAGGTAATGGATTCCATTGCGGATCGGGCAAAAACTGATGCAGCGACCCTGCATGAACTGCCCCTTACAACTCCAGTACGCCGGGTAGATGAGGTGAGAGCGGCGAAACAGCCAATTGTTGCCTGGAAACCTGAATAGAATATAGAAGATGAAACAGATAAAAGGAGCTTGCTATGGCCGATTTAAGTACCACATATATGGGTATACCGATGAAAAATCCCATAATCGTTTCCAGTTCCCCTTTAACAGCTAATTTCAAGGGGGTCAAACGATGTGAAGATGCTGGAGCTGGAGGAGTGATCCTGAAGAGCCTCTTTGAGGAGCAGATCTCTCATGACGCCTCAAGAATGATTGGGGGACTGGATTTTGATGCCCATGCAGATGCCTATGATTTTCTACAATCAACAAGTGCGGATTACTACCTGAATGAATATCTTGGTCTGGTTGAAGAGGCGAAAAAGTCCCTCTCCATTCCCGTTATTGCCAGTGTCAACTGCGTATCCGACGGCTCATGGACCGAGTACGCCCAGCGTTTTGAGGCAGTAGGAGCCGATGGCCTTGAGTTAAACATCTTCATTATTCCCGCTAATGCGAAGGTGAAGGGGGAGGAAATTGAAAAGCAATACCTCTCTATCATAAAGAAGATACAAAAAAAGACATCACTCCCCATTTCGGTAAAATTGGGCCCCCATTTCAGTGGTCTGGCCAATATTATCTCACTCCTCTCAGATAGCGGGGTAAAGGGAATTACCCTCTTTAACCGGTTTTACCGGCCCGATATCGATATCGAGCAGCTCTCCCTTTCAGCAGGGCCGGTAAGGAGTGTGCCTGAGGAGATGGGGCAGGTTCTGCAGTGGGTTGCTCTTATGAGCGGGGAGATTACAAGCGATATTTCCGCATCTACCGGGGTGCATGACGGGGCTGCGGTGGTAAAGCAATTGTTAGCCGGTGCAAAGAGTGTCCAGGTCTGTTCGACCCTTCTTGAACATGGAATGGACAAGGTGGATAAGATGCTCCAATTCCTTTCCTCCTGGATGGATAGTAAGGGGTACAAGAATATTGCTGATTTCAACGGTATGCTCTGCCAGGAAAATAGCAGCCATCCCGAGGCCTATGAAAGAAGCCAGTATGTAAAAGCGCTGGTGGGTATTGGTTAAGTCCGGGGTAAAACCGGAATGAACCGGGTTTGTGTTTTCTGCGGTTCCAGTTTTGGAAATCGGCCGATATTTGCCGAGGCTCTTCTTAATGTTGATGCTCTTTTTACCTCAATTGAAGATGCAAAGATATCAAACGCTTCTAAGTGGAGTTGAAAAAAGCCTCTAAAATTTGCTTTTTCTAAAGGTGTTCATAGAATTAGAGGAGGTGGAGGAGAGACAATGGGACAGAAAGAGACAGGAAGATTAAAAGTCCTCGCAGATTACACATTTCCGGAACAACGGTTTGTTATTAATCCCAACGACGGCTTTGACCTTGGATTGATGATGACCGAAGCGGATCTGCCCTTTTATCTGGGAGCTGAGGATGAGCATAAGGATCCCATAGATGGTAAAATTATTCAGAAAAATGAGTGCACCCTCGGGACAGTCGAATTAAGTTGTAAAGTGAGTGAGAAAATAGGTTCACCCAGGCATGTAACACTGCAGCTGCTTGAAGAGGATGGAAAAACCGTGGTGCGGATCACCCCGGTATAGCGGATTACACCTTTATAGCGGATCACTCCGGTATAAGGATTACACCTTAAGCGTCCAGAGACTTCGTATTACGGTATCAGCCTATTGTGATATCAGCTCATCACGGTATCAGCCGCTTTAGCACTTTACCTCTCTGGTTTCTCTTTCCAGCGGAGCTTAAGAAGATGTGGGCAGCTTTCTCTTTATCCTCTGCAACCTTAAGAAAGGATAGAAAGAGCAAAACAATATCCGCAGTAGTTCTTCCGGAGAACGCTTTTTTTAGATTTCTCCCCTTTATGAGATGAAAAGCAGGTTTGTAGACTTCTTCAAACCACTGTGCCGCTTCCATTCCTGATTCAAGAATGATGTGGTAGCTTTTCTCATAGGAGAGATTAAAGGTATAGGAAAAAAAAGGTTGATCAAGATCTCTGGATAAGCCGGTTTTATGATAAAAACCATCTTTTTGAACCTTCTTGATCCTGGCAATAATCTCCTTCAGGGTTCCGGCTCCTTCCAAAGTTCCAGGAAAATCTACTGACATCACTTCAGCCTCTATCTGGCGAAGCTTTTCGCTCCGGGCTACGGAGACCCGGTGATTACCATCCCGCACAAAGTAATAGCCTCCAATTTCATAAAGCTGCACCGGGGGAAGGGGGGTAAAGGATTCCATCGCCCGATAGATACTGGCCCACCGCTGCTTCACCGAATAAGACTTAGGCAAGAAGGTTCTGGAAAACTGATGAGACCGTCCTTCCGATCCTATAATACGATTAATATCAACCATCTGCCTGCCCAGATTACGGCTTGTAGTAAAACCCAAAACTGATTGCACATCATTAAAGGGGATTGCTGTTCCAGTTCCGTAGGTGAGCTTTTCCAATAAGGAATAGAGAAGGCCTTTGTTCAAGGCACTTTCAAACTGGTTCACTGAAGAAACTCGGGAAAGAATCGATTCACTCATGAACTTAAGATAAGATATTTTATCACCAATGTTAAGGAAAAGAGCTTATTTCTTTGTGGCGCCGGTAAAGCAACCTGTACTATACTAAGCATGGTAGAGTGATAACAGGTTACGAATATGGAGGAGAGAGCTTGAAAAAGACAAGTATGCGCGTACGCCTCGGATTTGGAGTGGGAGATCTGGGAGGCAATATGTTTTTCACCATCATCGGATTCTACTTGCTCTACTATTTTACCGATGTGGTTAAGCTTCCAGCTTCCCTGGCCGGTACGGCCCTGATGATAGGAAAGATATGGGATGCGGTAAGCGACCCGGTAACCGGTTATCTTTCAGACCGCACCGTAAGCAGATGGGGAAGGCGGCGGCCCTATATATTTATAGGAGCAATAGGCTGTTTTTTTGGGATGATGTTGATGTTTTCGGTACCTCAGATCAAAGGAACCGGGCCTCTTTTTCTAGTAATGACCATCTCCTTCTGTTTTTTGGGACTTGCCTACACCCTGGTTAATATCCCCTATGCGGCCCTTCTCCCCGAGCTCTCCAATGATTTTGACGAGCGAACCGTATTGACCGGCTTCAGGATGTCCTTCGCAGTTGTGGGGACCCTGATTGGAGCAGGGGCGGTCCTTCCTATCATTAACGCTTTTGGCGGAGGTAGGGAAGGGTGGTTTGCCATGGGAGGCATTACCGGAACCATCATTATGGCCTCGGCGATGATCACTGTCTGGGCGGTACGGGAACCGAAGCGAACCGCTCCGGAGAAGGGAGCTGGTTTTCTCAAAACCTATATTGATACCCTGGGGATGAAACTGTTTCTCCAGGCCCTTCTGCCCTGGGTGCTCTTTATTGGCGGTACCAGTGTTGTGCAGGGATCTCTGCTCTATTTCTTTAAATATATCTACGGCAATGAGGCACTATTTCAGGGGGCACTTCTTTTCCTGCTTGTGACCAGTCTCCTTTGTATACCCCTGTGGGTAGGGATCAGCAAAAGAGTCGGAAAGAAAAAGGCCTATATGATAGGGATGGGTATAGTTACCCTGGGGGTCCTTTTTGTATCCTTCGGCGGCGCGGAGGGAAGAGTTCTCTACGCCTTTATTGTTATGGCCATCTCGGGGATCGGCCTTTCCACCCACTACGTAATGCCCCACTCCATTCTTCCCGATGTGGTAGAATACGACGCAATCAAAAATGGTATCAGGCGGGAGGGAGTCTTTTCATCTCTCTGGACCTTTGGATCCAAGATTGGTCAGGCTGTGGCGTTAGCTATCAGCGGTTTCTTGCTGGACATCTTCAGGTATGTCCCGGATGTGGAACTTGAACCGATTACCAGAATCGGTATCCGTATCCTTTGTGGCCCCATTCCGGCGCTTTTCTACATTTCTGGAATCATTATCCTCGCCTTCTATCCTCTTACCCGGGACTATTACGACAAAATGATGGCTAGCAGAAAAATTCCCGGGGATCTTTGATGGCCCGGAAGAGAGTCCCGGAGGCGAAAAAAGGGAGAGGCTTTGTTGCCCCAAAATATAAAAGGTATGTCGGCTCCCTCTTGAGGATATTAGCCCTTCCCTACCTGAAGGTGGCCGAGCAGGTTTCCCGGCTGCGCTACCGGGGTATGGAGCACCTGGCAGGGGCTTTCAATCGCTTTCATGGGGGAGGCGAGCGGCTTATTATCATGTTTCGCCATGTGGCGAAGGAGGACGCCCCGGTGATGGTGCGGCTCATTGTCCGTGAGCTCCCCCGCTGGTGTAGGAGAGCGGGTATCTCCCTGAAGCAGAGACCCCACGTCCATTTCCTCTATGGTAAGGATGTGCTCAACTGGGCTGGAGCGGGGGCCCGCTGGCTTTTTCCGAGGATTGGCGGCATCCCGGTGGTAAACACAAAATTGGACCGGGAGAGTCAGGGTGCGATACGAGAAACCCTTGTTTCCGGGGAGTTCCCCCTCGCTTTTGCACCGGAAGGGCAGGTGACATACCATATGTTCAAAACTGCCCCCCTGGTCCCTGGAGCGGCCACCCTGGCAGACTGGGCTTATACCGGGGTACGTAACAATGGGGGCAATGGCGCCGTTACCATCCTGCCGGTATCAATCGCTTATACACCTAAAGGCGGTATGGAAGAGACATTTCAGCAGCTTCTTGCCATGGTGGCGGCGAAAATGGCGTTACCAATGCATGCATTGGGAGTACAAGCATTGGGAGAGGGAGATCAAGGGAGAGTTGAAAAGCTTGCAGAAATAGTAATTGATACACTTGAATCGAGTTACGCTTCTCAATATCCAGGTATCTTTAAGGAAGTTGCTGAACGCTTAAAACCTGTCAACCTGCAGGAGCGCTACAACGCCCTGTGTGAGACAGTGTTGCGTTGCGCAGAATCCGCCCTCGGTTGGCTTCCTCTTGGCACCACTTTGGAAAGAATCTTTCGCATCAGGTACCGGGTTATGGAGAGTTTTCACAGGGAGGATATAGATCCGGAAAAGCTCTCTCGGATGGATAAAAACCGGGCCGATTTCCGGGCTCTGCAAGCCCTGGTGCTTAAACGGCATAGTGAGCTGGCAGATATTCTTGAGTACATCGATTTCTCCTACCTGGAGAAACCGGGGACCTTGCGAAAGATAGAGTTTCTGCTGAACCTTCTGGATCTGTTAAACCGTTTTGAGGGTGGAAACATCAACAGCCGCTTTACCTTGAAGAAGAAAGAGGCCCGGCTTATCATTGGAAGACCCTTTCGGGGAGATCCCTTTTTTATGGAACATCCCGGAAGCAGGAAAACAGGGAGAGAGGCCCTGACCCGGCAGCTTTTAGATGATTATGCTTCTCTCCAGCGGGAGCTGGAGGAGTGGATTGGTGAAGATTGACGGCATCAGCTTCTGATTTTCTAAAATAGATGTTTCAAAAATCGTACTTCTGTGTTACTATAAGAGAGAACGGAGTAAATAGAATAATGAAAAAAGTTCACGACAAGCAGGTAGATCTCCAACTCTTCCGAATGCTGGCGGAAAAAGCGCCCTATGGAATTCAGTATTCCGACCCCTCAGGAACAATCCTCTACAGTAATCCGGCCCACCACAGAATGCAAGGCTATAAGCCCTATGAACTGATCGGAAAATCGATCTTCAATCTATCTGCCGATAAAGAAATGAAGGCGAAGGCGATAGCATTTTATCGGGATATTATCAGCCGGAGGCAGGTCCCCACAAGCAGGATAGCCAGAGACCGACGAAAGGACGGCGCCTTCATTGATGTGCGGATCGATTGGGATTATGTGGATGATGAAGCAGGCAATGTAGCGGGGATTGTCAGCATCATAACCGATATCACCGAAGAGCTGCACCGGGAAAGAGAGCTGGAACGAAGCCGCAAAAGGAACAGGGCCCTCCTGGAGGCCTTGCCCGACCTGATGTATGTGTTTGACCGGGAAGGCAGATATATCGAGTATTACACAAACAATAAAGCTCTGTACTACCGTAATCCAGATGATATTGCTGGAAAACTGATGAGTGATGTACTGCCCTACGATCTGGCTCAACGGCTGGTGGAAATGATAGAAAAATCTCTGGACAGCGGGGATTTACAGCACATTGAATATCTTCTCCCCATAGATGGGGCAGAGAGGTATTTTGAATCCCGGTTTGTTCCCTACGACAGGGAAAATCAGCTGGTTCTCTCCATTGTTCGGGAAATAACCGAAGAGATAATGGCAGAAGAGGCGTTAAAGCAGGCGGTGGAGGAGAAAAGCTTTCTCATGAAGGAACTCAACCACCGGGTGAAAAATAACCTGATCCTGGTAAGCTCCCTTATCAGTCTCCGTAACGCAAGTATCAATAATCAAGCCCTGGAAGATATACAGCATCAGGTTGATACAATCCGTATTGTTCATGAAAAACTGATGGACCACGGATGCTACAGCAAGATAGAGCTGAGAGAGTATCTTTCGGATATCCTTGATCCGATATTCGCCTTCTCCTCCCTGGATGTAAAGATCTCTTTCACCATGAAAAAGATAAGCATACCTGTTCAGAAAGCGGTACCCCTTGGATTGATCATAAACGAGTTGGCTACCAATGCAATTAAACACGGTTTTGATGCAGGGTGTGAAGTACCACCTCTTTTTTCCATAGCTATAGAGCATCTGAAAGAGGAGGAGCTTTGCCGTGTTGTGGTCTTTAACAGCGGAAAAGATTTTCCCGCAGAAATCGATCCCTCTTCAGCAAAAAGCCTGGGCCTTCAACTTGTTACAAGCCTGGTAGCACAGTTGGAGGGAACTGTCCAGATCAAGGGCGGCGGGGGTACCTCTGTTATCATGGAATTTCCGGCCCTTGACTGTGACTAAAGTCGTTTCTCTCCCTGTAGTTTCCGCCCCTTATCTTCTATGCAAGTTTTCTATACAAGCTCGGGTGAAAAATGATGCCTCTCATAGAATTGTGCAGTAAAATCTCCAATAGCCTTATACGCTTTAACCAAAGTCTCTTCATCAGGTAAAAAGACAACCCGAAAATGGTGCGTACCTTCCTTCTGGCCAAATCCGCTGCCGAAAACAACAAGAACACCCGTCTCTTCAAGTAGCTCCAGAACATATTCTTTGTCTGTCACCCCCTCTGGCAGTTGGATCCTTGGAAAGGCGTAAAAAGCACCACCCGGTTTGACACAACTGATTCCCGGGATCTTGTTAAGCATCTCGTACGTGATATCCCGGCGTCTCTCAATTTTTTCCAATACCTCTGTAAAATGCTCTCTGGTCTCTTCCAGGGCAGGTGCGATCATGTGCTGCTGAGGGTGAGGGGAGCATAACCTTGCTCTCAGCAATGTATTAACTGCATTCCTGTAATCTCCCATAACTTCTGAAGGATCAGAAAAGATAGCCCAACCAACTCTCCATCCGGGCATGATATAATTTTTACTCAATCCACCAAAGGTGATTACAGGAACATCCTTTGACAAAGAGGCGATAGAAATATGCTTACCACCATCCATCAGTAACTTATCATATATTTCATCAGCAAAAACGACCAGATTATGTTTTTTTGCAAATTTTAAAATGGCACTAATGCTTTCTTCCCGATAATTTGCACCCGTTGGATTATTGGGATTAATAACGACAATGGCTTTTGTTTTATCATTGACACATCTTTCCAGTTCTTCAAAGTCAATTTGCCAGCCATCTTCCTCATTCAGATTATAAGGGTTCAGCTCACCGTGGTATACAGGAATTTGACCGCTGTAGAGGGGGTATCCTGGAGAAGGAGTCATGATGTTTTCACCGGGATTCAAGAGGGCGGCTATACATAGTGTGATCGCTTCCGAGGCGCCGCTGGTGACAAGCACATCATCAGGTGAAATACCTGAAATCTTTTTTGCTTCCCAAGCATCTCTTACGATAGCCTCTCGGGCGCCCTTTATTCCCATGGAATCGCAGTAAGTGGAAACATTTACCTCGGCGCTTTTATCTGATTGAAGAATCAGCTCAGCCATAAGGCTCCGGAGATTAGCAGGTGTTTCAAAATCATAAACCGGCGGATCTCCAATATTCAGGTATAGAATTTCTTTTCCCCTGGATTCCAGCTCTTTTGCTCTAACTACAATGTCTCTGATTGCATAGGTGACATTGTTTGTTCTCTCTGCGGGAACAATCTTTTCCATTCCTTCTCCTCCCTGCTCTTAAGCTCAGGTATATCTATATATGATCAAGCGTAAAAAAATGGAGGAGTAGATAATTCTGCTCCTCCATAGTGTAAGACGACGCTAACTAGTTGTTGAGGACGTGTTCCTCTTCTTTTATCGTTTCAGCATCCTTGTAAGCCCGTCCCCAGCCGGTAAAGATAGCGATCAGCATAACCACTACCAGACCCATCCCGTGAAAGAAGTAGGGCATAGCCTGAATTATGTTGAACCCCTCTCCCACAATACCGGTACTCAGAGAAATACCGAGGGCAAGCATAACACCCGGATTGTAGGGAACAAACATGATGGTACCGGTAGCGCATGCATCCATAATGTTTGCGTTTCGCCTTGGTGCAAGGTTATGACGGTCGCCGATCTCCTTGGCAATCGGGCCGAAGGCAACTATCGAACGGGCAGAACCTGCAGTGATAATATTTCCGATGATTGTCAGGAAAAAGACTGAAAGCTCGGCGTTGCGAACGCTCTTGGTAAGCGGTCCAACCCGGTCGAGGATGCGCTGAAAAAGGCCTGCTTTGTCAAAAACACCAACAAGACCCAACAGGAGCATGGTAAACATGATGATTGGAAGCATTCCGTTTACCCCACTGTACAATACACCACCAAACTTCCTTGCTGCGACATCCGCAAACAAAACGTCCGTTGGCCCCATCAGCCCTGCTACCAGACCAAGAACAATCCCGAAGGCGTTGGCCAGCATCAGGGCGGTTACAAGATGGACACCTTTGTACATCATTGTTATTAACACGATCGGTACAATGATCATGATTAATCCCCGGGGAGAAACCTCCTTAGCCAGGGCAACCGCACCTGCAGATCCGCTATTTGTTGTTAATCCAAAGATGATAAACATGACAGCGGCAAAAGCTGCGGCAACAAAAGCATATTTTAAGCGGCTTTTTACTACAGTTTTTATCTCCGCTCCCTGGGTGTATGCCGATGCAATGGTTGTATCAGAGATTGGGGCGATATTATCTCCGAAAAATGCCCCGCTCATCAGGGATCCGATCATCACCAGGGGACTTGCTCCGAGTCCTACGCCAACGGGCAGCATCAGGGGACCGATTGCAGCAATACTGCCGCCGGAAGTACCGGTTGCTGTAGAGAAGAGAGCGGCAATGATAAATGTTGCAAGTGGAAGCATTGCTCCCCCTACACCGACATTCACACCGAGCCAAACAAGACTGTCAACCAGACCAGTGCCTCGCAGCAGCCTCCCCATAATCGATGCCAGTACCCATGCCATCGCCATGATGGCAACCATTCGGCGGGACATACCGCCCAGGATTGCATCAGATACATCGGCAGGCTTTTTGGCAAACACAATTGCCACCAACATTGCCGCCAGACACGGGAACCAGAGCGTTTTGGTGTGCACCCACCCGGTGACCACCAGAAGTACAATCCCGCCCAACAGAGTGATGAGTGGTAGGAATGCACCAAAACTCCCCAGCCTGAACTCCAACCGTCCAGAATCCTTTTCCATAGTTTCCTCCTGTAGTAGATATAGTTTCGAACTTACGAAAATATATATTTAGATATTGACATATTCGATAATAGCATGATATTATTAGCTATGCAAGGAAAACTTTTATGTATAGCACATTAATTTATCTACTCTCCGGATTGCTAACTTTTCCCATAACGGTTGTCTTGACTATAGCAGGCGTAGGAGCTGCTTTTATATTAATACCCTTTTTCACCACCCTCGGTATCGACCTCTACCAGGCTATGGCTATAGCACTCTTACTCAACGCACTGGCCATGATTTCTGCCTCTATTAGATATGCCAGAAAGGGCCTTATTCTCTGGAAATTGAGTATCCCCTTGATTATCGCTTCCAGCATCGGTGCCCCTTTGGGGGTGCAGATCGGTCACAGCATCGATGTCTTTATCATTCGCATAATTTTTATAGGATTTCTGCTCTTTGCAACGGTGATGATCCTGAGCGGTAAGGAAATAAAAGATGATAGTGCAGGAACTGTTTCATTTACACCGATTAAAACCATCATTGCCGGTTTGGCCGGTCTCTGTGTCGGTATTCTTGCCGGATTAATCGGAGTAGGAGGCGGAAATATCATTCTTCCGGTCTTAATGACCCTGGGCATAAAACCGAGGCAGGCTGTTGGCACAACCGCTCTTGTGGTCATTTTTTCATCAAGTTCCGGTTTTATCAGCCATGTTGGTGCAAGCAATATCGATTTTTTACTGGTAGCGGTTACCACCGGAGCATCCATAGCTGGAGCGGTAGTGGGGTCCTGGTTGATGACCGACAAACTCAATCCGAAAGTTATCAAATACATTCTTGCTATCGTCTTGATTGCGGTAGCAATAAAAATGACACTGAATTTATTATAGGAGGGGAGAAGATGGAAGAAAAGAAGTTGGAACGGTTGAGAAAAGAGATGCCTGCCTTGAGCAGCTGTGTCTATCTGAATACAGGCACCAACGGCCCGCTGTGCAGAGCTACCGCAGAGGTGATGAAGAGTGAAGAAGAAAAGGAGTTTCTCGAAGGCCGGTATCTCCCCTTTATCACCGAGCTCTACAAGGATATGGATGAAACCAGACAGCTGCTCGCAGATTTTATCGGTGCCGAGATGGACGAGGTTGCCCTGACTCATTCCGCCACCGAGGGGATGAATCTGATCCTCTGGGGATTGAACTGGCAAGCCGGAGATGAAATTATCACCACCAATCGAGAGCATGTTGCCGGCCTTGCACCTATTTCACTGGTCTCAAGCCGCTTCGGGCTTACGGTAAAATATATCGAAGCTGAATACGGAGAGGAATATGACGAAGAACGGTTCCTGGAACGCTTTAGACGAAGCATTTCGAAGCGCTCCCGCCTCTTTGTTGTCTCCCACGTCTCTTTTTCCACAGGATTGACATTTCCCTTGAAAAAGCTTGCCAAAATTTGTCATGAAAACGACATGTACATTCTGGTCGATGGCGCTCAGGGCGCCGGTGCTACCGATCTTGATCTGCATGACTCGGGTGTCGATTTTTATTCCCTGGCCGGCAGAAAGTGGCTCCTGGGACCTGAAGGAATTTCCGCCCTCTTTATTGCGAAGGACCGTATTCCAGAGGTTTCACCCACCTTTATCAGTCCCTCATCGGTAAACGATAGACATGATCTGGACATCGCTTCCCCCTATGTAATCCCGGCACCCTATGCTGCCCGATATCAGACTGCTACTGCGATAAACCGGCCCATTCTTCTTGGCTTCAAGGAAGCTCTGAAATTTATCTCCCATGAGGTAGGAAAAGAGTGCTTATTGGAACAGATAGCCTCTTCTATCTCCTATCTGCGTGCAAAGCTTGAGACTATTCCTGGAATAGAGATAGTGACCCCGGCTGGAAAAGAAGCGGGATTTATCCACTTCCTGTTAGAAAACTGGAAGCCCGCAGAGTTCTGTTCTGCCATGAATGCCCGGGGATATATGATTCGTCCCGTCCCAAAGCAGCATCTGCCCGCCCCGATCCGTGTTTCGGTCGGTTTCTACAACACCCGGGAAGAGCTGGACGGACTCATAAAAACCATGCTTGAAGTGATTGCTTGTCCCGATTCATAAAGCTTTGTATAATAGTGACAACCAGTATGGTTTACTATCCAGCTGATAAAAACAGTTATGGAAGGAAAAATTTCATGCCCAGGTGGTTGTACAGTTATGGCAGATGACATGAAACTAAAAAACGAACTCCGCGCCAATGTCCTTAAAGCTTTGGCAAATATAACCAGAGTGTGCATCATAGAAAAGCTGAAAGATGGTCCCAGAAGCGTTGGTGAACTCTCCACTGATATTGGAGAGTCCAATTCAATCACTTCCAGGCATCTGAGCATTTTGAGAAAGGCGGGGCTCATCGAAGACAAAAAAAGTGGTACCACCGTGGTCTATTCCATGGCTTCAGATCAGATACCCGACATATTGAGTGCGGCAGATGAGGTCTTAAAACGCAACTTTGACCGGTATAAATCGTTTTTTATGTAGTAGAGGCTGTCCTGCGACATCAATCCTATTGAATCGAGGTTGGAAGATGAAAAAGAAAACAATACACATTGATACGGATGCTCTCCTCTATGCCATGGAAGACCGGAGCATGGAGCGAGGCTACTTCCTTGACTGGGAGACGGGAGAAATTGAGGTGCTGTGTTATGATACTTTTGTAGAGGAGGAAGATGAACTCCTGCAGGAGCGTATTGAAGCAGAGGAGGGACGTTACAAGCGGATTGATCCATTAGAACCTGAGGAAAGTTTCTCTATCATGGAAGAATTCATTCCAACGGTAAAGAATGAAAAGGCAACAGAATCATTGCTGAAAGCCCTATCCGGTAGAAAACCCTTTCGTCATTTCAAGGAGACCCTCTCCAGTTTCCCGGAGATCAGGGAGCAGTGGTTTTCCTTTAAGCAGGAAAAGCTCAAGGAGTTGGCTATAAAAGAACTTGCGCCTAAAATTGAGGAGCTGGAACAATCGGGTATGGAGATCGCTTTTCGTCCATTGCCTGGAGTCTCTTGTTAATCATCCCTCTCTCTTCTTTTGGCCGCCACCCCGGGTGATGCCACCCGGGGTCGGGCTTCCTCCGGGGTCCGCGGCCCCCTCGCCGGGCTACACGGTACGCCCGGCTGGCCGCTCCCGTCCGTCCCTTCGGGCCGGACCGGCGGCTTCGCCGCCGCCCTCCGGATCCCTGGCGGGGCTTAGCCAGCTGGCTCTTCTCTTTCGCCCCTGGGATGATCTTGAACTGCGGATGGGGTACCGACTTTTGGAGGGAGGCTCCGACGGCGGGGGCAGCGTCTACACCTTCAGCATGTTTCACTACGCTACTGCGGGGCTGCGGTACCGGTTTTGAAAGTGGATCATCGACCGGAATCCTGAAATAGCGTTATTCCCTGTTTTTTGGAAAGCGGATGATGAACGTAGTTTCAGGCTTTTTTTGAAGCTCCAGGCTTCCTCCCACCTGGGAGATAAGGGATGATACCAGCTGCAACCCCATGGTTTCTGGATTGTCCAGACCGACCTGTTCCGGAAAGGGCTTACCGCTGTTCGACAGTTTAAACAGGTATTGCTCACCGCCATTATCACATCTCATATCAATGGTAAACCGGGATACTCCCTCAGAGGTAAATCCATGCTTTATCGCATTGGTGGCAATTTCATTGACTACCAGACCCAGGGGAATGGCTATTCTTGTGGGGATGCCAAGCTCCTCGACAGTATTAATCACCTCGACATCAAGGTGGGAGGTAGAAGAAAAAACCGCCGTCAGTAGTTCCTGAAAATAGTCTCTCGCCGTGATGTTCTCTATGTCATTCTGATGATGGAGTTTCTCGTGCACCAGTTTGATTACATCGATCCGGTTCTTTAGATCTGATAGATCTTCGCTACTCTCCATATCCTTCAAAGATATGAGAGAAGATACCATTGTAAGGTTGTTTTTTACCCGATGGTTCAGCTCCTTCATGAGAAACTCTTTTTCTTCTACCATTTGCTTCAGTTTATCTTTGATTAATTTTTCTGCTGTAATATCATGGATGATGCCTTTGTAGGCTACTACATTACCAGAATCATCATATTGAAGATAGGACCAGTTGGTAATAATTTTAGTCCTGCCATCCTTGGTAATGATCCTGTAGGGTTCATGAACAAACTCTGCTGTTTTGTCATTATTGCTTGCATCCTGTACTTCGTTAATTACTCTCTTCAAATCGTCGGGATGGATACAATCAGCATAGCAAACAGTACCGGAAAGGAAGTCGGTCCTGGTATGGCCAAATATTTTATCTACATTGTCCGAGACGAATTCTACCGGCCATCCTGCATCATTTTTCCAGATAAAGGTGGCTATATCACTCCTTTCGATGATCTCTTCCATTTTCATCAACTCATGCTTAATGCGATTCTTTTCTGTAACATCCAAAACAATCCCGGAAACCATTAACGGCTTGTCTTCATCGCTTCTATGGGTAATGGTTCCGATATCGTGGAACCAGCGATATCCGCCGGATGCTGTTTTTATTCGGTATTCAATGTCATAGGTCTCTTTCCTGCCCTGCAGCAGGGCATGCATTGCTGTCATGGCCGGTTCATGATCATCGGGATGGAGCAGCTTGGTGAAATCCTCATAATGGTGGAACCGATCCTCCGGATAGCCGAGCATTTCTGCCTTCTTTTTATTGAAACGCACATGCCCGGAATCGATATCCATCTCCCACCACGCCATCTTTGCAGCTTCCATGGTCAGTTCAAGTCTGTCGGCATACTCCTTCAGGAGAACCTCCGACCTCTTGCGCTCCGTAATATCCATAGTGATGGTCTGGACACTCCTGCCCCCTTCACTTGTAACAGGTATGTAGATGGTATAAAACCATTTGCCGTTTTGTTTATCTTCCAGCACCTGGGCCTCTCCGGTTTCGATCGCCTTTTCACCCATCTCGATTCGCTTCTGCAGTATATCGGATGGAATGAAATTCTCAATCTTCCTTCCCACAATGGAGGTGACAGGATGCCCCAGATTTTTCGCCATGGCCGGATTGCAGCTGATAATCTCGTGGGTATCTACATCGGTTTCCATGATCATGTTGGGGGAGTTGTCAACAAGGCGTTTGTATTTCTTTTTACTGCTTTGAAGTTTCTCCTCCGCCTCTTTTCTCGAAGAGATATCCCGGATCAGGCCGATAAACCCGATCACCTGATCGTTGTCATCCCTGAGATAAAAGACATTGGTCTCTCCTGGAAAGCTTGTACCATCCCTTTTTTTGTAGGTAACGGTAAAAAGAAATTCCGATACTTTGCTCTTATGCTCTTTCAGCACCTTTCCCATCCGGGCAAATTCTGCCTCACTGTTGTAGACAGCTGCCGTTTTCTTTCCTTTCAGATCTTCCAGGGGATAGCCGAATAGATCAGAAAATGCGGGGTTGCAGTCAATAATGGTTCTTTCGGTATCTGTTACAAGGATGGCATCCCTGATGCTGTTGAACAGGCCCCGGTATTTTTTCTCATTTGCAGAAATCTGCCGCTCCTTTAGGTGTTGATCGGTAACGTCGGAAAGGAGGGATACCACATAGCCAACCTGATCATCCCGGGTAAAAATGGGAAATATTGACTCGTTAAAAAATCGCTTTTCCCGTCGGGTCTCCCACGTATTTACCTGGATGTCGAAGTTATACTCATTTTCCATATCAAAGAATGCATTGCCCTTGTAAACTTCCCGGTAGAGCTTGTCCGCACCATGAGCGATGCTGTAGGGATCGGTAAGCACATTGAACGTTCCGACACCCTCTTCCTTTGAAGGTATACCTAATAAAGCTTGCTGTTTTTTGTTGATTCTGAATGAGTAACCCTGGTCATCGAAGATTTGCAAGCCCAGGGGGAGGTTCTCAATGATGCTATCCAGGAGCTTCTCATTCCGTTCTTTCAGCTTCTTCGATCGTATGTTTCTGATCCCATAGGAAAGATCTTCAGCAAGTTCCGTTAAAAGGTGCTTCTCTTCCCCCCGGAATACCTCGGCTTCGGCAGCATAGATATTGAGTACAGCAAAGACCCTGTCATCTTCCAGCAGGGGGAGGGCAATTGAGGATTGATAACCCTGCTCGATGGCGGCATCTTTCCAGGGGGCATAATCGAGGCTATCCTGGATGCTGTTTACAGCACTTGCTTCCGATGTACGAACTGCTCTTGCCGTTGGCCCCTTACTGGTATCAGCTCCGTCATCCAGGGTAATATGCAGCCGCTCAATATACTTCTTCCCGATCCCCGCATATGCAGCAGGAACAATCCTTCGCTCTTTTTCAGGGCCTTCAATGTATCCGAACCAGCATAGTTTGTATCCAGCTGTATTGAAGATAGCATTACAAATTTCCTGTATAAGTGCACGTTCTGTGGTACTACGTACAAGGATCTGGTTACATTCGCTTAAGGTTTGAAGGGCCCTGTTTGCCTTCTGCAGTTGTCCAATGGTGCTCTCCAACGTCTGCTCATGCTCTTTTCGACGCTGATGCGCTTCAAAAAGTTCAAAAGCCATGGTTATAGCTTCGATGAGAACAAATTTTCCAGAATTTTTGAGGATATAACCGTACCGGGTAATCTTCTTTACCCTGTCGACATACTCCTTCTCTGTATGGCTGGTGTGAAAGATGATGGGAATATCATGTTTTTTCAGAATTTCCTGTGCCGCTTCGGTTCCATCCATCCCCCTGCCGAGGTCAATATCCATCAGGATAAGTGAAAAGCCGGGATCTTCATCCACTGTTGTGATGGCTTTCTCACCATTCTTGACAGAGACCACTTGAAACCCATGGGTTTCAAGCATCTTCGAGGTGGTAAGGGCGATAATCGCTTCATCTTCAACCAGAAGAATATTTTTCTTCATAATGTACCTTCATACATCTATCTCTCACCTCTACCATGGGTGACAGTGAGTTATAACCCATAGATATTGGTATTAATCTTACTCCATGGATGAGTATAAATCAACACTCACTGATGAGCTTGGATGTGATCAATATCAGGGCTGGTACTATTCACCGGCGATACCTTTGAAAAAGCGATGGAATTTATTCGGGCTCGGGTCTATTCTGGATAGTATGATTCTGACATCATATAACTTCTTTATACTCCTCCTCCCGGATCTATTCGTGAAAAGAAAATGGATCATTTTGCTGCTTCTCTTTTTCTCCAGCAATGCTTTCCTGATTGGTGAAGATACGCTATTGGATCTTTCACTTTACACTATTAAGCACTGGGATATCTATTCAGGTCTCTGTAGCGATTCGATTACTTCAATATACCAGGACAGCAAAGGCTTTCTCTGGATAGGAACCTACGATGGAGTTATGCGGTATGACGGCAGAAGCTTCATGATCTTTGATCAGACCAGGACTCCCGGCTTTGTTGGACACTCGGCCAACGGTTTTCTGGAAGTGGAGAGTCAGTTGTGGATTGCCTCCGGGCAGGGACTAATCCGCTACAAGGATGGTGCTTTTCAAAGCTATACCAAAGAGGACGGACTGGTTTCTGATCATATCTCAGCCATTGCGGCCGACGAAGAAGGGCTGCTCTGGATTGGTACCAATCAGGGTTTGATCTTTTTTGATGGGTCCACATTTCAGGTCCCTCTCTATGATAATGTGGATCCCTTTGCCGGGAGAGGTATATCTTCCATGCTGTTTCATCCCCACCGGGGACTGATTGTGGCCTGCACCGACGGGGGATTGTATGTGAATGGTGATACAGATCCGGTTCTGGTTAATGATACCGGAGATCTGCGGATCACCACCATCCGTTTCGGTACAAAGGAAATTATCGCCGGGGACCGAAGTGGAGGATTTTTCCGGCTGCAAAATTCGGGGAACATACAATATGAAAAAGTTTCCGAAGAGTCAATCAGGGATATCAGTGCAGGTCGGGAGGGTTTCTGGATTATAACAAGTTCCGAATTGATCTACTTGCGTGAAGAGAATATCACCCGGATAGCTTCCTCGGATGTTGATTTCGGAATGTTGAAATCCGTTCCGAAGGCGATAGAGTTTGACCGGTCTGGCAATATCTGGATCGGAACCCGTTCCGGCGGCCTCTATCTGCTGGGACCTTCGAGGTTCAGAAGCTTCAATTATCTGAACGGATTACCGGAAAGTACGGTAAATTCCATTGCAGAATATCCTGAGGGAACCTTCTGGATCGGGACAGACACGGGGCTTTACTGCAGAAATGATGATGGAATGATGCAGAATGGATTAACACGGTATCTGGCCGGGGAGAGGATTAAACATCTCCAGGCGAGTAGAGGGATGCTCTATGTGAGCACCCTTTCCGGTAAGGGAGTAGTAACCTGGGATGGACAAACCTTTGGGCAGATAGATCAAGAGGACGGGCTGCCCCACAGGGTGGTGAAAAAAACCATCACCGATAGCCGGGGGAATCTCTGGATATCCACCTCCGCCGGTGTCGTTTCCATCTCTTCCTGGGGAGAATGGAATCTATACAATCGTAAAACCGGTTTTATCAGTGATGAAATATATGATCTCTTTGAAGATCAGGAAGGGCGTATCTGGATAAGTACTGTTGAAGATGGGTTGATCCGGATGGAATCGAACGGCGTATATCAGCGTTTTTCAGAACGGGAAGGGTTGACTGGAGAGATGGTCTTCTCGGTACGGCAGGATCTTCAGGGGGATTATTGGGTAAGTACCGCATCAGGCCTCTTTCTGATCCGCAGAGACGATACTATTTACCCTATCACCTACGAACAGGGGCTTCCCTATCTCTATATCTATTCCATCGAAGCGGTGGAAGATAGCTTGTACTTTACCTCTGTCAAAGGGTTTTCCGTAGCCTCATTGAAGGAGGTAAAAGAGACCGCTCTGGGACTCAGGGAACTTTTCGAGCTTGATCATTACGACTGGAATTCAGGATTATCCGCATCACCCAATGCACTTTCCTGGCTTTACATTGATTCACGGAAGCGGGTCTGGATTCCAACCCACAAAGGAGCAGATTGCTTCCTGCAGGATGGGGCGATACAAACGAGTGGCCGGTTTCCCCCCCGCATTACGAAAGCCGAGACTCCGGATCAGACCTTTCTGGATCCTGAATACCTGGAATATGAGGGAACTCTAGATTATCTCTCCCTTTTTGCAGCCCAACCAGGATATTTCGGAGTACCCGATCTGGAATATCGCCTGGTCCCCTATCAGGATTTTTGGCTGCCCCTTCCCGAGGCGGGGATTGCCAAGTATACCAAATTGAACCCAGGAGCATACACGTTTCAGATAAGAAGCCTGGAGGGGGATGCAACTTCTTCAAGCATAAACGAGCTGCCTATCCGTATAAAGAGATCGTTAAACCCTCTCTATTTCCTGCTTCCGGTACTGCTTTTTTTCTTTTCACCCCTTCTGCTCTTGAAGAGAAACAAATCCTCTCAAAACAGGCCTGATTGGTCCGGAATCAAGGATTCCTATAAACTGACGGAACGGGAACTGGAGATACTCAAGCTCCTTTCTTCAGGGAAGCGGGATAAGGAAATTGCACAGAAAGCAGGCTGTGCCATAAGTACCGTCTCCAATACACTGAGTAGAATTTACAAAAAAACTGGAACCGGCGGAAGAAGTGACCTGGTCCTTTTGATTCATCAGAAAGTAAAGAACTCTACCGGGAAAGTAAAAAACTCTACACCCTGATTTTCCCCATTTATCCTATCATGGCATCATCTACTCACCCTCAGGAGGAACTATATGAGTCTGAAAAAGATGTTCTCTATTATGTTGCTGGCAGGAGTAAGCCTTTCTCTCCATGCCGGAAAGACGATTGATGTTATTCTGCAGACGGGAAGCAGTTATACCCTAGCCGGTTTTCATGAAAAGGAATATGGAGATATCGGGAACACCACTGTTGAAGAGACCGAATTCATGCCCGGCTTCTATATGAACCAGCTCCAGTTGGCCCTGGGCAAGCAATTGAATGAATCCCTCTACCTCGGATTCATGATAGGAGGCTGGTTGAGGAGCGATTTCTCCAGCTACGCTGTGACGAATGCATCGCTCTACACAAAATATGCTTTAACCGGGAATAACATATCTCCCATACTCACTTTCCAGGGGGGGCTTTTTATGGAGGAGTTCCCGGATTCATATCTTGGCTTTGTGATAAATCCCGCAGTAGGGGTAGAAATGAACCGTTCCCAAGGTTTACCTGTTCATATCACAATCGGATACCTGCTCACCTTTTACGATTTTGGAGGTACCGACCCAGGTAACGAAAATTACCTCAATGACGAAAGCGAGCAGCGGCATGGAATATCGCTAACTGCGGGGTGCTCTTTTTAATGAAAGGTATCAAACCCCAGGGCAAGCCTTGGACCCGGGCCGCATAGCGCCCCTCTGCCCTCGAGTTGTCCATACCAATGATGCTTCTCAAAGAAAACCTTCGGGGATCTATAATTTTTTGCCGTGAAAGGCTGGATTGTTGACCTTGATATCTTTATCAAAGCAACCTATCATTAATTAATTGAAGTAAGATGAAGGAGCGATGTATGGGATACACATGTAGTAGATGCGGAGCCAGTCTGTCTGAATATAGTAGTTCCTGTTCCAACTGCGGAGCAAAAATAAAAAACACAAAACCTTTGGGTTTGGGCCTTCTCACTTTTTTCTTGAAGATCCTGTTCATTTATATGCCCTTTTGTTTTGCTGCGGCCATCGGAGGCATTTATGCCTGGCTGCGATTAGCGTTACCCGGGACTATCTGTTTTCTCATCGCCCTGGGTATCTTTCTCGCATTACTGTTTCTTGTGCGGTTGATAGGCGCTTTGGCAGACCGTTCTCCAAAACCTCTTTCAATAGTTTTGAGGTTGGCGGAGATCATTCTGGCTGTGGGAATACAGTTTCTTTTCTTCTTTTCCATATCCTTCAATTTTGCCGTCCCCAAAGAAGTACAGGAAAGACTCATGGGCGAGCAGTTAACGTATCTCGAGACCTCCGGCCACATCGAAACACTAACGAAGCACCTGGGCAATGGAACGCTTCCTCCAGAGACGAGTACTTCCCTTAAGACAGAGGATCTGCAGGCCATACTCAAGAATGTGAGCGGCGCTATTTTTAACGAGGACTATATTACTATAGTGCTTAGCTCGCAGAAGAACTATTTCTTCAATCTCTTCGGTGAACTGACTGGTGATAACAGCTTGCGTATGTTAATGGCTCTAGGAATCTCTCTGATTATCGGCTTGGTCGGTGCCTGGATTTCCTGGCGATTGTATAAGAGGAGATAGAGCCGTGTTCTATTCCTGAATAATTGCAGAACAGTAATCATAGACAACCTTTGCAGCTTCAATCGCCTGCTCTTCATCTCCTTCCTGCAGGTTCAGCTGATAGGGATACCGTACTGAAACTGCATAGGGCTGCAGCATCGCTAAAGGCCGGGTAAGGATTGAGAAATCATAGTCAGGCTTGGAGACCGCTTCGAGCAATACTTTAAATACATGGGATCTGGGAATATCTTTGTGAAAAAAAGAAAGGACAGCCTTTAATGCTTTCTCAGCACTTTGCTGGGCATGGTAACATATAATTTCAAGTTTTCTAGGCTCAAACCCCAGAAGATATTCTGCTGTCTCAAGATCATCTCTAGAGAACCGTAACCACTCCCTGTATCTATCCATAAACTGCAACCCCCTCCTGCTGGATAGCCTGTTCAAAAGATCCTTGTTCTTTTGCTTCCCGTTTGAAAACATCATCCTGATACACAACAAAATCTACCGCTGGACCGGGGAGTGAGAAAAGATCTTCATAGAGATTCTGAAGGAGAGTTAACGGCCGCTCAGGCAGCTTATCGAAAAGCAGACACAGATCAATATCACTTCCATTGTTGCTCTCTCCTCTTGCTCTGGAACCGAAGAGAATAATCTTCTTTGATTGGGGGTACCGGGAGAGAACCCTTGAAACAACTTTGTCAATGTTATTTGTTCCTTGAGGAATCATGTTGTTAGTATATCCATTTATAGGTACGGGATCAAATGGTTAATAGAAAAAGGAGCTCATTTCTCTCACAGATGCAGCTTTAAAGCAATTCAGATGCCCTATGTATTCGGATCTTTCCCGATTTCTCGCAGCACTACATTTAATGTTCCCTTACGCGCCAATCTTGGCTCCCTTCAAGAGCCTTGATAGTGGAGGACCCGATGCAATCTTCACTGGTCAGGAGCAGATAATCGAAGGCATCTTCGAATCGCTCTCAGCACTCAACCAGGTTGGCTCCGAAGATGCGGGGTGATAAAAGAAGTTGCCAATCTGTTATTCGCTGCCGATCAAGGAGACAGACCAGAGTCGATAGGCCCCCGGGAAATAGTTGAAAACAAAATGATTGCGGAGTATTAT
The DNA here is from genome assembly GCA_964394395.1 of uncultured Sediminispirochaeta sp. GTDB lineage: Bacteria > Spirochaetota > Spirochaetia > DSM-16054 > Sediminispirochaetaceae > Sediminispirochaeta. The sequence continues at coordinate 17,068 of CAYMWV010000009.1, read as the reverse complement.
CAGTATTGCATACAATGCAGTCATTGCATGCAGAGGGGGTTTTAAGGCTACGCTGACCATAAGGAATCTCGACGATGAGCTGAAGTTACGACTTCGGATTCGGGCCGCACGGCATGACCATTCAATGGAAGAAGAGGTAAGACTGATACTCCGATACACACTGTCTGAGCCCGAGGAGGCAGAGGACTCAATAGGGTTCAAAACCCGGATAAGAAAAAGACTCGTTGAACTCGGCGTTGTAGAACTTGAACTTCCCAGGAGGAACGAGCAGCATCGCGTTTGGTAATGGCTATTGAATAGGTGCTGTTTGTGAAGTAGAATCATTACTGGTGATATTGTCAAAAGAGGTGATATGGCTTCGCTGAACATGATCATGATACCGGTTATACACTCACGGGTGCTTAAATTGGTGAAGGACCATGTGTGAACTGTAGAGGACTCTCTTTCACACGTCATGCATTGGAACGAATGTTCTCTCGTTCTATTGCACCCGAACAGGTACGGCAAATTGTCAACGATGGTGAAATCATTGCAGAATACCCGGATGATATCCCTTTTCCAAGTACACTCTTGCTTGGATATTCAGACACCCGACCTATTCATGTGCTGACAGGAAGGGACTTTTCAACAGCAACATGTTATATTATTACGGTATATGAACCGGATCCTCTAATCTGGGAAGATAATTTTAAAAGGCGGAGACAGAAATGAAGTGCCTGATCTGTAAGACTGGTGAGACAAATACTGGAACCACAACAGTTACTCTGGAAAGGCATAATACCGTTGTAGTGATCAAGGATGTGCCTGCTCAGGTATGTGACAACTGCGGTGAATACTACCTCTCAGAGGATGTTAGCCTCCGTATCTATGCTTTAGCTGAAGAGGCGGTAAAGCGGAAGGTTGAAGTGGAAGTGCTGCATTATGCGGCGTAATTGACCGGAAAGAATAGAAATCCGCCAACAGCTCAGCATGACGATGTATCGAAGAAAGATATAAAGAATGCAATCAAAAACCGTGATTCAGTTTCTGATTGCATAGTTTAGACCACCAAAAAATGAAAAATAAAATTTATATATCCGCCTGGGAATCAGTAGAAAAAACCCTCTCCAAAAAGCACTGGACCGCTGCGTCGCTCTCGCAGTCTTGCCTTCGGCAAACCGCTGCCGCTCCTGCAGCTGGCGATGTCGCTTCCAGCGAATCGCTTTGCCGGAGACGGGACTTGCCCGTGCGCTTCTGCTTTGCGAAAGCTTCGGCTTGTGGATCTGCGCATCCCCTGGGACAAGTTCAAGTCCCGTCCATGGGTGGAACCATTATCAGTTCGGTATATAGAATTGCTCTGCCGGAGACGGGACTTGAACCCGTACAGCCGTTTCGGGCCGGGGGATTTTAAGTCCCCTGTGTCTACCAATTTCACCACTCCGGCGGGGTGTGTTGAGGAATATAGTAACTATCGGCACGGGAAGGGTCAATCCCCTTTTGCTAACCGGGCTGTTTCTGGTAGCATGGAGCCATGATTGATACCCATTTTCACTCGGCGGTAATGCGAAACAAGGGGATGGACCCCCCGGCCCTTTTGGAGAAGGCTTTTTCAGATGGAATCCTTGACTGGGCGGTGGATATCGGGACTCGGCCCGGGGATATCAATGGAAGGGTAAAGGATGTGGGAGCTTCTAAACATGTGCTCTTTGCGTCAGGAATCTATCCCGCCATGGCGGTGGGGGAGCTTACCCCGCTGATCGATGAGCTGAAGGATAATATTGACGCCTACCGGAAGCGGATAGTGGCAGTAGGGGAGTGCGGGATCGATCTGTATTGGGATTATGGACCGGTGGAAACACAGCAGGAGCTTCTGACTCTGCAGATAGAGCTGGCCAACGAATATTCCCTTCCGGTGGTGATTCATAACCGGGAGGCTGATAAGGCGGTGCTGCAGGTGCTGCAGGAGTGCCCTCCAAAAATGGGCGGGGTGATGCACTGCTACTCCTCCGGGACGGAACATCTATCCAGTTTCCTCGATCTGGGAATGTATATCTCCTTTGCCGGGAACCTCACCTTCAAGAATGCCGGTCCCCTTCGAGAGGCTGCAGAACAAGTGCCCCTGGATCGGGTGGTGTTCGAAACCGACAGTCCCTATCTGACTCCGGTTCCCCACCGGGGGAAGGTCAACCATCCCGCCCTGGTGGAAAACACCTACCGATTCTTCGCGGAACTACGGAAAGTAAATATTGGAGATCTTATCGTTCAGGTTGATCTCAACGGGAAAAGCCTCTTCAGGATTAATCCAGGGCAATTCTGACTAAAAAGTCACCATTTCTCCTGTGCCTGAATATAATGCTGACAGGATTAAAAAAATCAGAGAGTCTCTAAATTTATCTCAGATGCTTTTTGCTGAGGCCATGGGTGTATCTATAAAAACAATAGAAGCATGGGAAGCCGGGCGTAATAAACCACAGGGGCCAGCATCCAGGTTTTTACAACTGCTGGAACAGGATAGTCATTTCCTTGAAGAACATCAAATACTCTGCATCTAATTCCCCATGGTCTGGCTGCTTGCGACCTTACAAAAAGAGCAACACCGTCCCCCCGATAGCCACAAAGGTACCGGCCACCGCCCCCCGGGTAATGCGCTTTTTGAAAAAGAAGTGATCAATGGGAAGAAGCCAGATCGGGGTTGTCTGCATCAGTGCGGTGACAATCCCTACCGGTGCCAGGGAGAGGGCGGTAAGGCTGAAAGCCATCCCCATCACCGGGCCCACCAGGGCTCCGCTGCCGATCAAGAGCAGGGACTTCGTGTCAGCCATCTTCTTGAAGTCCTTTACGAACTGCCCCCGTACCAGGGTGTAGATGATAAGGCCGACAAGACCGGCAGATATCCTGATCATATTCCCGCTTACCGGGTGGAGCCCCGAGACCAAGCCGGCCTTTGCAAAGAGCATCCCCACCGCCTGAGTAAAGGCTCCGGCCAGGGCGAAGAGGGCTCCCTTCACCTTTTTACTGTGTGCCTCCCGCTCAGCGCCTTCCTTACCCCGGCCATGTGCTCCCTCTTCCAGAACTACCCAGATCACCCCGCCCACCGTGGCGGAAATTCCGGTGATCTCCAGTAAGGTCAAGGTCTCTTTCAAGAAGATCCAGGAGAGGAGGGTGCTGAATATGGGGCCCAGGGTCATCACTACCATGGTTTCCCGGGGGCCTGCGTCGACAAATCCCCGGAAGATGAAGAGATCGGCCACAAAGAAACCAAAGAAGCCGGAAAGGCCAAGAAAGAGATAAAGAGAGAGATCCTGCCCCGTGGGAAAGAGATTTCCGATAAAGAAGAAATGGACAATAGCCATTGCCGGGAGGGCCACCCAGAGCCGGATATGGGTTACCGTAGATGAGCCGACCCGTTTGCCAGCTTCGGAGTAAACAATCGAGTTATGGGCCCAGCAACCGGCAGTAAAGAGGGCCAAGATCTGACCAAATATCATTTCCATAGCCCGACTATGTCAGAAAAGGGGGAGTGTGGCAAGAAAGAATCATCCGCTCTTTCTTCGAAGCTCCTCCAGATACTCCATTGCCGACAGGGCCGCAACAGTCCCGTCTCCCACGGCGGTGGTGATCTGCCGGTAGCGCTTCTGCCTGCCATCCCCGGCTGCAAAGACCCCCGGGCCGCTGGTCTTCATCAATTCATCGGTGATAATCTCTCCCCGTTCGTTGAGCTCTATTTTACCCTCAAAGAGCTTTGTGTTGGGGATGTACCCGATCAGGATAAAGGCGCCGGTTACATCGATCCTGCTTTTTTCCCCGGTGGGAATATCTTCGATCAATGCCCCCTCAAGCCCCTCATCTCCCTGAAACTCCGCTACCCGGGATTCCATCATGAAGCTGATTTTGGGATTGGCCCTGGCAGCCTCAACTGCGTGGGCGTAGCCCTGAAAGTGGTCGAACTGGTGTACCATAGTAACGTGATCCGCATATTTGGTGAGGCTAACCGCCTCTTCCAAAGCAGAGTTACCTCCCCCCACTACCATAATCTTGTGGCCCGTAAAGAAATCTCCGTCGCAGGTGGCGCAGTAACTGATTCCAAGACCTTTGAACCGATTTTCAGATTCCAGTCCCAGACTCCTGGGCCTTCCTCCGGTGGCAAGGATAATCACCGGGGCACGATAGGTTTCATCCCCGGCGCTCACTTCCTTCATATCCCCTTCCAGGTTCAGGGCGCCTACGCTATTGTTGGAGATTAGATCACAGCCGAAGCTGGCGGCCTGTTCCTTCATGGTCGATGCCAACTGGTAGCCCGAAAGCTCCGGAAGCCCCGGATAGTTGGCCACCGCATGGGTCAGCAGCACCTGGCCCCCCACGGTACCCTGGTCCAGGATCAGCACCTTCTGTCTCGCCCGGGCCAGGTATATACCCGCCGAGAGTCCCGCCGGCCCTGCCCCGAGGATGATGGCATCATACGCTTTCATTATCTATTCCTTCTTAAGCTTGGAATCAAGGATCGAGATAACCTGATCTTTGGACTGGATGGAGCTGGTAGCCGCCGCCACCTTGCCATCCTTCCAGTAAACGGTAAAGGGGAGTCCCCGGAAGCTGGAACATTCGGGAAGCTTCTTGATATAGGCTGATTCAGGTGAATCGAAGGCCATATCACGGAAATTGACATGGTCGTAGTCTCCCGATTTTTCCAGATCTTCCATAACGCCGTAGACCGGAACACACATCGGTCCCATCCTGCCGCAGCAGACCATTACCGGTTCTCCGTTCTCTATCAGGGAAACAAGATCTTTCTCAGTTTCAAGATGCTTCAGGTTTGTTTGCAGTGTCATCGTATCCTCCTAAATTATATATATAGAATATCATATATAAAATGAAATATGTCAAGTCTCCTTTGGCGCTTCTTTCTCCCGAGGGGGCGAGGGGGAAAACGAGAGGGCCGAGGTAGTGTTTAAAACAGCGGAAAAATCAGGGAAAACAACGGGAATCTTGACTAATAGCTAAGCGCTTCTTACCATTGGAGTATATGAGCGCAAAAGAAAAACAACAGAGCATATTTCCCTTTTCTGCCATCCATGGCCAGGAAGATTTGAAACTGGCCCTTATGGCGTGTGCAGTTGATCCTTCCATAGGGGGAGTCTTGGTCCGGGGTGAGAAGGGAACGGGTAAAACAACCGTTGTCCGGGCCCTGGCCCAGCTGCTTCCTCCCATATCAGTTGTTCCTTCCTGCCCCTACGCATGCGACCCCGATGACCCAGGAACGATCCATCAATCCTGCGCTGATGCTATCGAATCAGGATCGGTGGAGAGAGAACGTGTTCCGGTCAGATTGGTGGAGCTGCCCCTCAACGCAAGCGAGGATCGTTTGGCCGGTTCCATCAATCTTGCCGATACCCTGCGGGATGGTAAGAGACGATTTGAACCGGGGCTGCTTGCCACAGCAAACCGGGGCATTCTCTATATAGATGAGGTGAACCTTCTGGAGGATCATCTGGTTGATCTGGTCCTTGATGCGGCGGCCACCGGGGTAAACCGGGTGGAGCGGGAGGGTTTTTCTGAAACTCACCCGTCCAGGTTTCTTTTGGTGGGCACCATGAACCCCGAGGAGGGGGAGCTTCGCCCCCAGTTTCTGGACCGGTTTTCCCTCGCCCTTACCGTAAAGGGAGAGAACAGCCCCGCAGACCGAAAGGAGATAGCCCGCAGACGCCTCGCCTTCGAAGCAGACCCTACAGCTTTTATCAACTCCTGGAAGAGAGAGACAGAAGATCTGCGAACAGAGATTAGCCGTGCCCGGGAGATCCTCAAAGGGGTTGTGATTGATGATGGGGCCTGGGATATCATAACCGGCCTCTCCTCAAAAGCGGGGGTGCAGGGTCATCGCAGCGATATTGTGATGGCTAAAACTGCCGCTGCCCTCTCTGCCCTTGCCGGGAAGAGCTCCCCCGGGAGGGAGGAGATTGAACGAGCTGCCAGGCTCACCCTGTTGCACCGGATAGCCGGAGCTCTGGATGATACCCCCGAATCTGCGCAGAAGGAGCTGGAGGAGCTTTTGGAAGATGATGAACTTCGGGGGCGGCAGGATGGGCCGGGTGTTCCTTTAGATAAACCTGGAAAGTCCGCAGAAACAGGAGCTTCCACCGGACCGGGAGCCGCTCCCCCGGGAGC
>CAYMWV010000009.1:0-10827 GCA_964394395.1 uncultured Sediminispirochaeta sp. | reverse complement strand
CCGGGAGCCGCTCCCCCGGGAGCTGCTCCGCCGGAAGCTGCGCCCAGTAAAGCCTCACCAGAAGATGAGCTGAGCCCTTCAGCGTCCACGGCGGGTGCTGAAGATGGGCTTGATATGATGGAAGATTATCAGGTACCCGGTGCAGCCGCTTCCGGGAGCATCCTCTTCAATTTTGGAGAAAAAAAAAAGCGTCCTTAAAGGAGATTGAAGCCTCCGGGAAGATCCGGGTGCCCGAAATACCGATTGCTGCCCTGCGGAGGCTCGGAAAGGCGGGAAGCCTCCGCCGCAACAAGCTGCGGGGAGAAACGGGAAAGCGGGGCAGGGTGATTGGCCATCGCCCACTGGATTCCGGCGCCACCCCCGGGATGGCTTTAAACGTTTCAGCAGGAGATATTCACATCCCCGCAACCTTGAGTCGCATTCTGGAACGCCATCTTTCAAGGGGCGATCTTCTTCCTGCTCCTCCTCCTGCTGGAGACTCTCCCACCCCTAAACTGCACATCACCCCGGAGGATCTTCGAATAAAAATCCGCCGGGAGACCCCGTCAACATTCATCCTCTTTCTCCTGGATACCAGCGACTCCATGGGAGCGATTGAGCGAATGGCGGTTACCAAAGCGGCGGTCCTTGCCCTCCTTCAGCGGGCCTATCAGAGCAGGCACACCGTTGCCCTGATCACCTTCGGCGGCACTGAGCCCCGGATGCTGCTCAAGCCGACCCGGAGCGTTCTGCTGGCAAAAAAGGCGCTGGAACGCCTTCGCCCCGACGGTGGAACCCCTCTGGCTGCGGGACTCTCCATGGCAGCTGATTTTCTCAAAGCGGGAGAAAGCCGCTTCGCTAAAGAGGAGCGAAGGCTCATCATCATCAGTGACGGGGAGGGAAACCTCTCCCTGAATGGGGGAGCTGGGAAGTCCGGCTCCCGAACAGCGGGATCTGTAAAGAGAAGAGCCCGGCAGAACAGATCTCCCCTCTCTCAAGCCATGGGGCAGGCCGCACGACTTGGGAAACTGAAGGTGGAGAAGGTCTTTATCGATACCAAGCTGCCGGTGGTGGGAAAGGTAAACGAGATGCGCCAACTTGCCCGGGAAAGCGGCGGCCGCTACTTCAACCTCTCCAACCCCGGGGTGGGGGCGGTCCTTTCAGCGGTGGAAGCAGGATGAGCGGAGGCTTCTCGGATGAGACTCCGCATCGCTATTCCGCGATTCCCAACTTCTCCCGCATCTTGGCAAAGTAATCCACCGCCTCTCCACTCTCCACCAGCTCCTCCGGCTCATGGTAGACAATGAGCTGGGGAGGAATTTCTTCCAGAAAGGGGCTTGGAGCGGACTCAAGAATCTCCCGCATCACCCTTCTGCGAAGGCAGCTGGTGATAAAGAGTTTCTGCTTTGCCCGGGTGATGGCCACGTAGAAGAGCCGCCGCTCCTCCTCCATGTTAGCTGGATCCTCCTCAATGCTTCGGGCATGGGGAATGATCTGATCCTCCACCCCGGCGAGAAAGACAATCTCAAACTCCAGCCCCTTGGAGGCGTGGATGGTCATCAGGTTCACCTTCCCATTCTCTTCACCCTCATCATCATCCCGGGTAATGAGGGTGATGCGATTCAGGTAGGTGTAGATGTCCGGGTTTTCATTATCCGGATCCTTCTCCCACCGTTCAAAGAGGTCGAGAAAGAGGTTCACATTCTTATATTTCCACCTTGCCGCCTTCTCACTCTTCTGATTCTCCTGCACCAGGTATCCCCAGTAATCGATCTTTTCAACCAGGGAGCGGCAGGTGGAGGCCATGTTGCGGCCGCTCATAATCTGCTCCCGGTAATACTCTATAAAAGTGACAAACTCTTCCAGGGACGCCTTGATCTTGTCACTCACCGGGGCGTCGGAGGCGAAACGGATGGCGCTGATGGCCGAATAGAGGCTCCAGCCCCTCTCATCGGCAAGCTCCCGGATCTTCTCAAGACTCACCCGGCCGATGCCTCGCCTGGGGGTGTTGATGATGCGCAAAAGGTTTACATCATCATCGGGATTGGAGAGGATCCTGAGGTAGGCGATGACATCCTTGATCTCCTTGCGTTGAAAAAAGCTCTGCCCTCCGCTAACCCGGTAGGGAATGTTCTCAGCCAGAAAAGCGTTTTCGATGTTGGCGGCCAGAGAATTGGTTCTCACCAGAACGCCGAAATCGTGGTAGTGAAATCCCTCCCGCAGTGAGAGGGTGGCGATACTGGCGGCGATAAATTCCGCCTCCTTCATTTCGTCGTCGGGATGAAAGAGTTCGATCGCCTTTCCGCTTTCCAATCCCGTCCAGAGCTCTTTCAGTTTTCGGTTCTTGTTGTTGCTGATCACCTGGTTGGCGGCGGCCAGGATATTACCGGAGGAGCGGTAGTTCTGTTCCAGTTTGATTTCCAGCAGTTCAGGAAAATCCTTCTCAAAGTTGATGATATTCTGATAGTTGGCCCCCCGCCAGGAGTAGATGGACTGATCATCATCCCCAACCACACAGATGTTCCGCTCCTTCTCTGCCAGAAGCTTCATCATTTTGTACTGGGCCAGGCTGGTATCCTGAAACTCATCCACCATAATGTAGTGGTAGCGGTTTCGGTAGGATTCAAGCACTTCCGGGTATTCCTCGAAAAGTTTGATAGGAAGCATGATCAGGTCGTCAAAATCGACGGCGTTGTAGACCCGCAGATGGGCCAGGTATTCATCGAAGAGACTCTGATACTGCTTTGCTTCTCCTGTCCATTTCAGCCTTCCGGTTTTTATCCCGGAAAAGATGTTTGATATCTCCCAGGTGTCCAGATCCTCCGTCAAAAGGCCAAGCTCCCGGGCACACTCTTTCACCAGGGATACCTTATCCACCTGGTCGTAGATGGAGAAGTTGCTCTTGTAGCCCAGGTGAGTAATGCTTTTTCGCAGCACCTTTACTCCAAAGGCGTGGAAGGTGCTCACCGTCAGGTTGCTCAGTTTCTTTCCGGTAATCTCCCGGATCCGCATACTCATCTCCCGGGCGGCCTTGTTGGTAAAGGTGAGAGCCAGGATGGCCGACTGGGGAATCCCAACTTCCAGCATCTGGGCGATCCGGAAGGTGATCATCCGGGTTTTTCCGCTCCCGGCCCCTGCAATGATCAGAAGCGGCCCCTCCAGGTTGGAGGCGGCAATGAATTGTTCTTTGTTCAGCTCAGCTTGAAGATCGATGGCCATATGGGGCCTGAGTATAGAGATTCTCCCATTGTTTGAACAGAGGGGGAGGATAGGCGTCCCGGCTCCAGCGCTTGCCCTGGACTTTTACAACACTCGACCACCGACAGCGGCCTGTGGCCTTTCTTTAGCCTCATCTGATCTCTATCGCATCGGCGGGACAGATCTCGTGGCAGCAGTAGCAGCGGATGCAGCGCCCCGGATCTATTGCTACCTGCCAGGGTTTGGCGGCTTCGGGCGTTGCTTTCCTGGTGAGTGCCTTGGCGGCGCAGATACTTATACACTCCCCGCAGCGGATGCAGCGATCATGGAGGAAGTGGGGCCGGGGCCGGAGCTTTATGGCCAGTTTGGGGGCGAAGCTCTGGAGGAAGATGTCCCGGACGAGATTGCTTTTCACATGGCTGCTGATCAGTTTGAAGCCCCTGGGCTGCTCCGGCAGTGCTCCATCGGTTTCCAGAGCGATCTCCTCCCGACGGGATGCTGCACCCCGTTGTATCAGTTCCTTCTCCAGAGGCAGGGTGCCACTCTTGTAACCGATGTGAGAGGCGGCTACTGCATCAAGATTTCCGGGATTCCAGCTCCCCAGGATGAGAGAGAGCTGCCGGGGATCGCCGCTGTTGGGCCCCGGCCCCTCCATACCGATAATACCGTCCATAAAGGAGAAGGTTGGTGGAACCACCGAGAGCAGATCCGCCAGCATCACCGCAAAACCTTCACTGCTGCTGTACTTTACATGGTAGGGACTCTTCCCCAGGCTGGGAACGAGTCCAAAGAGGTTTTTCACCGCTCCGGTAAAGAGCATCAACTGGTGGGTTTTCAGCTTCGGCAGATTGATGATGAGGTCAACCCCCTTCAAGTGACTGGTAAGCTTGAAGGATTGTTCCTTCTTTCCGTGAGAAACTGGATACTCCTCTTTGCCGTCGGTAAAATCTACCCAGAGCGCTCCCTCCGTTTCAAAGGCCTCTTTGAGACCGCACAGCTTGCCGGAAAAACCACTCTTCTGAAAAGCGGGGCTGTCCCCGGCGATGATCGAACCGCCATCGCTCCCCGCCCCAAGCTGTTTCAAGACCCGGACCACCGCTGCTGCAAAAACCGGATGGGTGCTTATCGCCTTTTCCGGCAGAGCATCCCGGAGGATGTTCGGTTTGACCAGGATTTTCTTGCCCGAAAGATTGGAAAGGCCACAGGATTGGGCTATCCAGAGAAGCTTTGCATCAAGCCCTTTCCCGTTGTAGGCATCGCAGGTGGCAGCGGCCACCGGTGCATTTTTATCACACCACATTTATTACACTCCTGATTTTCTGGTTCCTTCTTTTTTCAACACACGGTGGTCGTTTCGAAAGGCCAAGTATATCCGAGATAGGCTGATAAGAGAAGCAGTCGGCTTGACTTAGAGCCTCTCCTCCCGTAGCCTACAGGTATGGAAATCAAAGGAATCTTCTTCGATCTTGATGGTACCCTGGTGGATACCATGCCGGATATCATTTTGGCGATAGACAGCGCCTTGAAAAAAAACAATCAACCGACCCACCCGGAAGATCGCTACCCCAGCTTTGTAGGGAGCGGCCTTCGTGAAGCTGCCCGCCGGGCTCTTCCGGAGGGAAAACGGAAGGATGAAGAGCTCATCGACAGAGTCTATAACGATATCCAGAGTGCCTACAGGCAAAAACCGGTGGTGGGCAGTGCGCTGTACCCCGGAGTAGGGGCGATGGTGCAAGAACTGAAGAGCCGAGGATTGAAGCTGGCGGTAATCACCAACAAGGACCGGGATATTGCCCAGGTAGTGGTGGATACCCTTTTTCCCGATAAACCCTTTGACATTCTGGTGGGGGTTGATGAAAACACCCCGCCGAAACCGGATCCAGCGGGGGTGATGCACGCCCTGGCCACTCTCAATCTTCAGCCCCGGCAGCTTGTCATGGTGGGAGACAGCGAGGTGGATCTGAAAACAGGCCTCCGGGCGGGCTTTCCTGTAATAGCGGTATCCTGGGGTTTCCGGCCTGTAGAGACACTGAAAGCCGCAGGAGCGGAGATTATTGCCGATTCTGTATCATCTATCATTACATTACTGGAGGAGTATCATGGATAAAGGGTATGAAGTATCAGCAAAAGAGTATCTGAAGCGGGAGAAGCACCCCGATTTTATAGCAGATATGCAAAAAGTTCTGGAAGATAAGGATATGAAGGAGCTGGAAGATCGCTTTTACACCAGCCTTGCCTTTGGAACCGGCGGAATGCGGGGGGTAATCGGCGGTGGATATAACCGGATGAACCCCCTGACCGTCCGTCGGGCAAGTCAGGGGTTGGCAAATTACATAAAGAAAACAATTCCTTCCGGAGAGAGTTCAATGGTGGTGATCGCCTACGATTCCCGGCGATACTCCTCTCTCTTTGCTGAAGAGGCTGCGAAGGTGTTCTGTGGCAACGGGATCAAGGTTGCCCTCTTTGAATCCCTCAGGCCTGTTCCGGAGCTCAGTTTTGCCTTGAGGAAACTTGGAGCCACCGCCGGAGTTGTTGTTACCGCCAGCCACAACCCTCCGGAGTATAACGGTTACAAGGTGTACTGGAGTGATGGAGGTCAGATCATCGCCCCCCATGACAAGGGTATTATCGAAGAAGTTTACGCTGTGGAGGATGATCTTTCTGGTCTGGATCTAAAAGAAGCAGAAAAGAGGGGACTCTTTACCTGGCTTGGGGAGGAGATGGATAAAGATTTTCTCTCCATGGTATCAGGCTGCAGCCTCCGGCCGGAGCTGTTGAAAGAGAAGGGGAAGGATCTGAAGGTGGTATACACACCCCTGCATGGCGCCGGTTTGATGCCCCTGGAGAGGAGCCTCTCTTCCATGGGGATAGATGTGATCACCGTCCCCGAGCAGCGGGAGCCGGATGGAGAGTTTCCCACGGTGGAGTATCCCAACCCGGAAGAGGCGTCAGCTTTGAAGCTTGCCATTGAGCTTGCAAAAAAAGAGAAAGCCGATCTGGTTATGGCCACCGACCCCGACGGGGACCGGCTGGGAATCGCCCTTCCGAAAAATGATGCCAAGAGCTCCTGGGTGCTGCTTACAGGCAACAGAATTGGAACCCTCCTGGCAGATTACATCTTCTCCAGCAGAAAAGAGCTGGGGAGCTTGCCTGCCGATGGACAATTTATCAAAACCATCGTTACCACGGATCTGCAGAAGCGGCTCGCCGAGAGCTATGGTGTTACCAACCACGATGTTCTTACCGGATTTAAATATATTGCTGCCAAAATTGGGGAGTTTGAGCGGGACGGCTCAGGCACCTTCCTCTTCGGAGGGGAAGAGAGTTACGGCTATCTGGTTACCGACCGGGTCAGGGATAAGGATGCGGTCTCGGCGGCCTTCCTGGTAGCGGAGATGGCCCTCTATCATCAGTCAAAGGGTTCATCCCTCTTAAAGCGACTTGAGGAGCTTTGGCAGGACTACGGCTATTTTGAGGAGATTTTGATCAGCAAGAAATTTGCCGGCTCCGAAGGGGTGACAACGATGCAGAAGCTGATCGATTCCCTGCGAAAGGATCTTCCAGAATCATTCGCCGGGATTCCCGTGGAGAAGCTCGTGGACTACAAAGACGGTACTATCCTGGACAGGAGCGGGAAGGCTCTGGGAAAGGTTGATCTTCCCTCCTCAAATGTGCTGCAGTTTATATTGGAGGACGGAAGCAAGGTCACCGTCCGGCCCAGCGGTACGGAGCCGAAGATCAAATTCTACGCCTCTGTGGGGGTGAAAACCGGAAGAGGGCTGGAAGCTGATAAGCAGGAAGCAGCTCGCATTCTGGAAAAAATCCGGGCAGAGCTCGATGCTCTGGTAGGCTAAGGACGAACCATGGAAGAACGCACCATTTTTAGCTCTCTCTCCCCCCTGGATCACCGCTACTACCTGGCAAACCGGGAGCTTTTCGACGCCCTGGGGGAATATCTTAGCGAGAATGCCAATGTAGCCTTCTGCCTGGAGGCGGAGATTGCCCTCCTTAAGGTACATGCCAGAGCCTTTTTCGGGGACGAGAAAGCTGCCGGACTCGATCCGGAGATGATCAGAAGATCGGTCACCGCCGAGTTGGTCTACCAGGAGGAGGAGAAGACCCGCCACAATATCCGTGCCCTGGTCAATGTCTTAAAGCGCTTTGTCCCCGAGCAGCTGAACCCCTATGTCCACCTGGGAGCCACCAGTGTGGATATTCTGGATACCGCCATGAGCCTCCGGGTGAAAGGGGCGGTAGAGCAGGTGATTCTGCCCCTTTTGGCCCAGCTCCTAAAGCGAATCAGTGAAATTGCGATCCGGGAGGCTGAAACAGCCCAGGTGGGACGGACCCACGGCCGTTACGCCGTTCCGGTCACCTTTGGTTTCGCCATGGCCGAATATTCCGCCCGGCTCGGAAAATCCATCGAAGAGATAAAGAGCCGGGCGGGAGAGCTTCGGGGAAAGTTGGCGGGAGCAGTGGGAGCCTGTAACGCCACCGCCCTCCTGGTGGAAGATCCGCAGCAGCTGGAGAAGGAGTACCTGGATGAGCTTTCCCTGAAGGCTGCCGAGTATTCCACCCAGATGGTGGAGCCTGAATATATGCTCCGTCTCCTTCTGGAGATAAATGTTGCCTTTGGCATTATTGCAAACCTGGCGGATGACCTTCGTCACCTTCAACGCAGCGAGATTGACGAGGTGCGGGAGTTCTTCTCCTCCACCCAGGTGGGCTCCTCAACCATGCCCCAGAAGCGGAACCCCTGGAACAGCGAACATGTGAAGAGCCTCTGGAAAGCCTTCGCTCCCCGGGTTCTCACCTTCTATATGGATCAAATCTCGGAGCATCAACGGGATCTCTCCAACTCCGCCTCCAGCCGCTTCATCGCCGACTATCTGGGGGGCTTCACCGCTGCCCTGGCCAGGATGGATAAGATCATCGATAGCCTCTATGTGGATAAGGCGGCAATGGAGAAAACTCTGGAGGATGCGGGAGATATGGTGATTGCTGAAGCTGCCTACATTCTTCTAGCTCTGGAGGGGGACGGGGAGGCCCATGAGGCGGTCCGCCGGGCCACCCTGGTCTGCGAGAAGGAACATATCACCCTGAAAGAGGCGCTTAAGCGGGAGCGGGCCGCCTGGGAGGCCCTGGATCGAAAGCTGGAGGAACGGACAAAACTGTCGGCGGAGGAGCTCTTTAAAAATCCCGCCCTCTACCGGGGGATTGCCGCAGAGAAAGCGGTCTCTATCGGGAAGAAGTATCTGAAGCTTGCCGAAGATCTGTAGGCTAATCAGTGGCTTTAACGAAGGAGTCGGGCCAATGAGAATCAAACATGCAGTCTTAAGCGTCTGGAACAAGGAGGGGATTGCCGAATTTGCAAAACAGCTTTCTGTTTCGGGATGCAGGGTCAGCTCCTCCGGAGGTACTTCCTCCTACCTGCAGAAGCAGGGAATCCTGGTGCAGGAGATCAACACCCTTACCGGCTTTCCCGAAATCCTGGACGGCCGGGTAAAAACGCTCCATCCGGCGGTTCACGGGGGGATTCTCGCCCGGCGGGACCGGAGTGATGATATGGAGACCCTGCAAAGGCACAAGATAACGCCAATTGACCTTGTGGCGGTGAACCTCTATCCCTTTGAAATGATGCTTGAGAGGCAGCGCAATGATAGCGAGTTGAGCGATAAGGAACTGGAAGAGTTTATCGATATTGGCGGACCTACCTTGCTCAGAGCTGCAGCGAAGAACTATCGGGATGTTATTGTGCTCTGTGATCCTTTGGATTACACCAAGGTTATAAAGGAGCTGAACAGAGAAGGGGATTTAGGGCTCTCCCTTCGCCGGAGCCTGGCAGAGAAGGTCTTTTCACTCACCGCAGCTTATGATGATCTGATCTCTCGCTGGTTACTGGTTGAAAACTGAAAAAAGAGTTGATAGTTAGTAAAGGATAATCTATAGTTTAGTATGTATGAATAGTATAAGGTACCAAAATATTACATCCCTGCTGATGCAGGATCTGGGAAAGACGCCGAAGGATCGCAGCGATTTCTTTTTTCCCTACGGTGTAAATGGACCGGCCCTGCAGCAGCTGCTTTCTCTCCTGGGAGAGCGTTCTCCCACCGCTGTGGAAACGGTTCCCCATCCCCTTGCATCAAAGGAGATGAAGAAGGCGAAGGTGGTTGTTCTAGAGAACGGGAACAGTTCCGGCGCAGGTGAAGAGAGCATGATCATCGAAGGCTTACGGAGCCGGGGGTTCAACGGCAAGATAGAGCGGGAGAGCGCCTTTCTCTACCAGGCCATCGAAGCGCTTCCCCAGGGGGGGCTCCTGGTTGATGTTTTTTCTCCCCATCTTTTCTACGGTTCCAGCCATATCGACAAGGCTCTGAGAGAAATGATCGCTACAAGCACCAAGCTGATAAGTGTCACCATCTTTGATGAAGAAGATGGGCAGGGTGATGCGATACCTCGGGTACTGCTGATTTTGCAGAAGGGGAATCCAGGTTTGAAGCATAAGAGCCTCTTTCGTACCCTTGGGAAAGCGGGTGAGGTGCTCCTGGAGCGGAAAGTGGGTATTCAGGAGCTGCAGGAGTCAAGCGTATGGGTTCCAGGAAGATTTTTCGTGGAGAAAGAGCGCTTTTTACACGAAGATGTTAAAACGGTACAGCTCGGTTCCCTTTGCAGTGATATTTTCCGGGGTGCACCGGGACGATTTTTCTCCAGTGAAGGGGAAGAAGAGGTGCGCTACCTTAGTCTGAGACATGTCGGCGCAGGACTGGTGAATGTAAACTCCCTCTCTGTAATGAATGTATCCTCCGTCTCCCGGCTGCATCGATACCTCCTCACCGCCGGGGATGTGATTGTAAGCTGCCGGGGAGAGTTTTTTCGTCCCCTCATGCTTACCGGTGAAAGTGAGCTCCCGGTAATTGGAGGAGATAACTACATCATCATTCGCCCGGAGCTGGGAAAGGTGGAGCCGGGGTTTCTTTTCCGCTACCTCCGAAGCCGGGCAGGTCAAGCCTTTCTCTTCGGAATGTCTACGGGGAAGAGAATTCGGGTACTCAATGTGCGGGCCATGTCTGAAATCCCGATTCCTTTGCCGGATTTTGATATCCAGAAGGAGATTTCCACCAAATTTACCAGGGCAGAAGAGCAACTGGAGGAGGAGAGAAGACGCATTGAACAGGAGTACCGGGAGAATGCGGATACCCTCTTTCAAAAAATGGGTCTCTTGTCCGCCGGAAGAGCTAATATCAGCTGAATGTTTCTTAGATGGAGGGGAGTATGAAAAGCTATCGAAAAGAGTTGTGGTTCAATACCAAAGAACGATATGAACTGGTACACATCACCGGAGAAGTGGAAGCTGCAGTTCGGGAGAGCGGGGTAAAAGAGGGGCTCTGTCTGGTCAACGCCATGCACATAACTGCCAGTGTCTTTATCAACGATAATGAATCGGGCCTGCACCAGGACTATCTGCAGTGGCTGGAAAAACTGGCTCCCTATAGTAAAAAGGGGTATCACCACAACGTTGGAGAAGATAACGGGGATGCCCACTTAAAGCGTCAAATCATGGGCCGGGAAGTGGTGGTGGCCATTACCGAAGGAACACTTGATTTAGGCCCCTGGGAAGCTCTTTTCTATGGCGAGTTTGACGGAAGACGA
>CAYMWV010000008.1:47629-54231 GCA_964394395.1 uncultured Sediminispirochaeta sp. | reverse complement strand
TGATTAACAACCTCTCCTGTTACTTTCAAAGTCGCCGGGATGTCGCCTTCGCCTTTCTTTTTGGCTCATGTGCCGCCGGAACAAGCGGCCCCATGTCGGATGTGGATCTGGGGGTCTACTTCTACCCGAAGAGCAATGAGTTTGAGATAGAGGACGATGTCTCCTACCAAGGGGAAGATACCATCTGGGCCGATACAGAGACTATCTGCGGAAGGGAAGTGGATCTTCTGGTGATGAACCGGGCCCCCGCCCGGCTTGTGAGCACCGCCTTGAGCGAAGGGGTGGAGCTGAGTATGGCCAGCCGCCCCCTCTTTCTCAAAGTGCTCCTTGCCGCAGGATCTCTTTTTGATGAATACGTTGATTTTACCCGCTCTTTTCTGGAGATAAAAGCCCGGTCCCGATCACTTTCCGAAACCGACAGAGACAGGCTCCTGAGGATCATCGATTTTATTGAAACCGAACTGGCCGATGCAATCCAGTTTCAGGAGCTTAGCTACGAAACATACCAGAACGATTCCGGAACCAGGCGGAACGTTGAGCGGTGGGTTGAAAACTGTGTAAACGCTTCAATCGATGCGGCCAAGCTTATTGTTGCATCTCGAAAGCAGCACATCCCCCAAACCTACCGGGAGACAATCCTCCGGCTGAAAACGATCAAAGGCTTTTCTCCTGAGACCATTGAAGCCCTTGCCGGTTTTACCAGACTCCGCAACATCCTGGCCCATGAATACCTGGATTTGCGCTTTGACCATATCCGGCGATTTGTGGATCAGGCACCGCCTCTGTACTCAAGATTTATTATCTTGCTGAGAAATTTCTTGAAGCAGGATGATGGATAAACCCTACTTAAAACCCCCCAAGCATATAGGTAATCCTTTTCTGAATCCTTCCCCATAATTTCCGTCTGTCTGCGGTTGGATCGCTATAAAGTGAATCCGGAACATAAAAGTACGGACCATCATCACTGGCAGGCCTGGTGCTCACCCTTTCATCAACCTTTCCTTGACAAGTGATGGCATCAACATTACCATTACACCATGAAAACTACCATCGACAAAGCAGGCCGGGTGGTAATTCCAAAACAGCTTCGGGACCGCTACCACCTGCAGCCCGGCGCAGAACTGGAGATCCAGAGCGGGGTAGATGGCATCAGTATCAAGGTACACAGCAGTGAACCCGCCCTGATCAAAAAACAGGGGATTCTTGTACACCACGGTCCTGAGACCGTCACCATCGATACAGCCGCCTATATAGATAGAGAACGGGAATACCGGAACAGCCAGCTCGGCGGAGAAATTGCAGCGGAGCATCCCCACTCATGAAGGTATACTTCGACACCTCTGTGTTGGTTCCGGCTCTGGTAGATCAGCTTTCAAACCACCCAAGCGCCTTCTCTGCTTTTCAGAACTATATCAACGATGGTAACAAAGGCTTTTGTTCCACCCATTCCCTGTCGGAGCTCTACTCGGTTCTTACAGCACTCCCCCTGCCCAGACGAATCGCCACTCTGGAAGCACAGATGCTCATCACCGAAAGCATCCTCCCTCGACTGGAAGTGGTTGACCTGACCAGGAATGACTACCTGAGCGCCCTGAATCTTGCGGCATCCAATGGGCTCTCCAGCGGGATTATTTACGATGCGCTCCACGTAACAGCAGCCCGGAAAGCAGGTTGCCCAAGGATCTACACCTATAACATCGACCATTTCAACGCTCTCCTGTCCGGAGAAATCGAGGTTACAAGCCCCTAAGGGAGGGCTATTCCCCTTTTCATCCTTAGATCCCGCCGGCTCCCGCTTCGCAGGACCGGGCTTTCCGCTGCAATGGCCTCCCCGCAGCTTCTTATTCGGCTTGCTCCGCGCCGCCGGAAGCCCCGGGTCCAGAGATTCGCACAGCGATATCGCAAAACCAGGGGCTGTACACCCCCCATGGATATCGCAAACATAAAAAGCAATGTCCCTGCGCAGTGAACGCTGGCCCATTTCCGCTTCAATCCCTGCCGGGGGTGAAGGGACACCGGTTCTTGCCAGGTGCCGACATAGGCACCCAGGCCAGCGTAGCCGGATAGGCCGAATCCTTGCTGCGGGACAGGCTCAATTCGCTGTACTGCAGCAATTTAGCCATCAAACCCTTCAAAGCAACTCCAATTGCTCCATCATCTTCATCTTCCAGGTGAATACCATCCACAGGACTTGAAGAAGCTACGGTTCCGGCATCAAAAAACCATGCTCCCAGCTCTTGGGCTTCCGCTTCAAGGGAGGCTGGATAACGACGGGATTTCTCTACGCATCCCACAAATTCATAAGCCCAGGGACCGATCTCAAGGATCTCAGGAGGGGCCACCAGAAGCACCTCGGGTGCAGCCCCATTGATGCCCGTATCGCTTTTCCGGCCCATCGTCCCTCCAGGGGGTATCGGCTGCCATCCTTCGGATTGGCCCCCAGGTGTTGGAATCACCGTAGCAGAGTATCGTTTTCATCATTTTTCCCTCTATACAGACTATCTGTGTCCCTGAAAATAGCGCAACGGTACCGAGAGCGCAAGGAGATCGGGTCCAGCACTATGAGAACACCCTTTGCATGCCATATTAGGGGCGAATAGAGAAGTTGACAAAATAAGTAAACCGGTTTACATAGGAATATAAAATACAAAGGAGGAACCGATGAAAGAGATCCCGGTCAGTGATCTTCTGGACCTTACAAGCAACACCCTGTTTGAGGGACTGCGGGATGCGTCCCCTCCACAATCTTGGCAGCAGAGCGGGCAGGATTGCCTGATGCTTACCTATCCCGAAGGGAAGATCTCCATCTCCATCCATGACGGCGGCTTCATCCGTCTGGAAATCCTCTGCTCCGAGGGGAGGGATACTCCTCCGGCTCCACAGCGAGATGGCAGAAGCTGGGCCATTGAGAAGGAGCCGTCTAGGCAGCCCTTCCGACTGGAAGAGGAGGAAGGACTGGTGAGAATGAGACATGGGGAGGCCTGTGTGGAGGTCGACAAGGCAGCGGGGAGTTTACGCTTTCGAAATGGAGCGGGAGAGCTCTTCCTCCACCAAAAGAAAGCTGCCTTTGCCCTCTCGAAAGAGCTTTTAACTACTTCTTTCCATACAGCCAGAAAAGAGCCCTTCCTCGGCCTGGGAGAAAAGAGCGGGAACCTGGATCGCCGGGGCCGAACCTGGGAGATGTGGAACAGCGACGAACCGAAACACACCCCGGAGAAGGACCCCCTCTACGTCTCCATACCCCTGCTTTACCGGCTGGCAGAAAAGGGCTCGGAAACAGATGGCCAGGCAATAGATAGCCCGGCAGGAAGAGCGCCATCAGAGGCGACCACCAATAGTGAGTTTGCTCAAACAGTAACGGCCCTCTTCCTCGATGAGCCGGGAAGGAGCTATTTCGACCTGGCAGACCGGCAAGCCGACAGCTTTACCCTGGCCCTGCCCCTTTCCCGGATGGTGCTCTGGATCTGGGAAGGAGAAACCGTGAAGGAGGTCCAGGAGAAGTGGATAACCTTGAGCGGAAAGCCCCCCATGCCTCCCCTCTGGAGTCTGGGTTACCATCAAAGCCGCTACTCCTACTACAGCAGCGAAGAGGTGCTGGAGATTGCCCGGCAGTTTCGCCGACGGAAGATCCCCTGCGATGTAATCCACCTGGACATCGATTACATGGACCGCTACCGGGTATTTACCTGGAACAGCGAGGCCTTCCCCTCCCCGGAAGGGCTGACCGCAAGTCTCGGCAGTGAGGGCTTCCGGGTAGTTACCATCATCGATCCCGGGGTGGGCATCGATGACGGCAGCGACAAAGATGCCTATCAGCTCTACCGGGAGGGAGAACATGAGGGATTGTTCCTGAAGAATCCCGATGGATCAAGCTATATTGGAGCGGTCTGGCCTGGGAAGGCGGCCTTTCCGGATTTTACCCGGCCGGAGGTGCGCAGCTGGTGGGCCCGATGGGCGGTAAAACAGCTGAATCTGGGGGTGGCGGGGATCTGGAACGATATGAATGAGCCCGCCGATTTTACTGGTCACAAATGGATCCGCAAGGAGTTTACCCTTCCCGATTCAACCCTCTCTCTATCTGGTCCGGCAAGGGCCCCGGTCGGGGAACCGGGAGAGATTTCCGGTCCGCAGGCCGGGTATAGGACTGGGGCGCAGGCTGGGGCTGGGGCCGGAAACGGCGACGGGGTCGGGGATGGAGAGGAGGCCAGAGCTGGGGCCCCAGTCGGGGCCGGAGCTGAAAGTGAGGTCGGGGCTGAGGCATCAGCTTGGGCCGGAGAGGAAGCAGGGGTCGGGGCCGTCCCCTTTCGGGAGCTGCACAACATATATGGACAGGGGATGTGCATGGCCACCAGGGATGCAGCCCGGGCGGCCCGGCCGGACCAGCGCTCCTTCGTCCTTTCCCGGGCGGGCTTTGCGGGAATACAGCGTTACGCCGCCCTCTGGACAGGCGATAATAACAGCTGGTGGGAACACATGGCCATGTCGATTCCCATGCTGCTGGGGCTTGGGATCTCCGGGGTTCCCTTTGTGGGGGCCGATGCGGGGGGTTTTCAGAGTAACGCTGATGGAGAGCTCTTTGCCCGCTGGATTGCCTATGCCGCCTTTACCCCTTTCTTTCGGGGCCACTCGGCCTGCGAGACCCGGCCCCACGAACCTTGGGCCTTTGGAAAGGAGGTGGAAAAGGCTGCAAAGAGGGCGATCGAGGGTCGCTACCAGCTTTTGCCCTACACCTACTCCCTCTTTGCCGAAGCGTCCCGCACCGGTGCACCGGTGATGCGGCCCCTCTTCTGGGAGTTTCCCCGGGATCCTGAATCGGCGAACGTCTCAGATCAATACCTCTATGGACCGGAGATCCTGGTAGCTCCGATAACTACTCCGGGAAGAAAGGCCCGGGCGGTTCTCCTTCCTCCAGGAGAGTGGGAAGATTTCCACACTGGTCATCGTTACCGGGGAGGCCAATACATCCTTGCCGATGCTCCCCTGGAGATACTGCCCCTCTTTATCCGGATTGGCGCTATCATTCCCTGTACGGGAGTGAAACAGCACACAGATGACGGGTGGTGGAGAGAGTTGGAACTGCATATCTATCTTCCTGAAGAGAAAAGGGAGGAGGAGAGCACAGAGCCTTCAAAGCAGGGAGACCGGGGAAGGAAGCAGGGGGACCCAATCTACCGGGGTTCTCTGATACTCCCCGCTGATGACGGTATATCAATCCCGGGCGTAATGGAAAGGGCCGATGATGAGACCTCGGTAGTGAAGCAGCTCATCTACTCCTGCTCCTTGGAGATGGAGGATGGCAAGGAGAGTCTCCTCGTTTCAGTGGAGGGAAAACCTGGAGCGCTCCCGGGCCTGGAAAGTGGCTTCCGGGAGGATGATCAGGGATTTTTCACCAGGGATATAGATCTGATAATCCACCTGCCCGAGGGGAAAAGGGAGGATAAAAAACTCCTCGTCGGCTACGATGTGGAGAAAGGATATGGATCCAGCCGCCTTCAGCTCTCTGGCCAAAAGTTGTAAGGGGCCAGGGTCCCCGAAGGGAGAATCCCCCACTCCAGGAGTAGCGAAGAGACCTCCACCCCCGCCATCATCCCGAAGAGTAGCCTGGCCGCCTCTTCTCCTTTGCTGAAGCCTGGCTGGCGTACCCCGGCCAGGGGCGGTGAAAGCAAAGCTCCTTCTGCAATTCCATCAAAACCGACTACCGAGATATCTCCGGGAACCGCAAAGCCTGAATCCCACAGCACCCTGATAAAACCGAGAGCGGCAATGTCGCTGAAGGAGAGAACCACGCTGACGGGAAGCTCCCCTCCATCCTGACTGCCCGGAGCATCTTGCAGAAAGCTCCTAGCCGCAGCCATCCCCGCTTCCAAAGCTGCCTCACACTCCTGTCGATGCACCTCTCCAGGGGCAAAGATCTCCATCACCCCCTGGGCACGAAGAGCATGGATCCCCGAATAGTGGTAGGTTTCCGGAGGGGCAGGAGCGCTGAGTCCCAAAAGAAGGATCCGCCGGTGTCCCATCTCCCAGAGCAGCCGGGCAAGCTCCCGGGAGGCGGCCAGATCGTCAACCCCCACCGAAGGAGCCTCGGGAAAAGGTCCCCCATCGATGGCCACGAAGGGAAGTTTCCTCTTCTCTGCAGAATCAAAGACCTCTGCATCGGGGCCAAGCCCCAGAGCCAGGAGCCCATCAACAGCAGCCTCTGCAGCCAGCTCCTGATAGCGGCCCTTAACCGGGGGGATAATCGAAAGGATCATTTCGTTCTCATGGCAAGCCTTTCCGGCTCCCCGGACAATCTCCACAATGTAGGGATTTTGAAACGCCTGTTCCAACGGCTGGGGGAGCAGGAGCCCGATGGTATCGCTGCGGCTCCGGGACAGGTTGCGGGCCAGGGGGTCGGGGAAATAAGCCAGCTCCTCTGCAGCTGCCAGGATTGCCGAAAGAGCTTCAGCAGATATGCGCTCCGGCCGGTTAAAGGCGAAACTGACGGCAGTCTTTGAATATCCCGTCGCCTGAGCAATCTCCTTAATGGTGACCCGCTTCACCCTGAGCTCACTCCTGTTTCCCCTGAACCGGAATGTTCCCCGCCCCCCGACCCGGCCTTTACT
>CAYMWV010000008.1:28765-47529 GCA_964394395.1 uncultured Sediminispirochaeta sp. | reverse complement strand
CGGCACCTGCTTCGGCTTCGGCTTCGGCGGAATCAGCGTTGATAATCGGCGCCACCTGGTAGACCCCCACTTCGGTCTGCTTACCCTTTACCTGTTCTCTACCAAGAAAAGTGACAGAACAGGATAAATCGCCGGACAAGGCTTTCTTTGTATCCTCACTTATGGCCACCCCTACCCGATATTTCTTGGTCAAGGACTCAATCCGGCTTGCCAGATTTACCGCATCGGAGATAACAGTGCTGTCCATTCGCAAATTCTCTCCAACAGTACCGAGCATCAACTCTCCAGTGTGGATTCCAATACCAAAATCGATCGCCTCATAGTTCATGCTGCTGCGATGACTGTTGTATCGAAGTAGTTCTATCCTCATCATACAGGCAGCTTTTACGGCATCCTCTGGAGAGTGGGGAAAGAGAGCCATGATCCCATCCCCAAGATATTTGTCGACAAAACCTTCGTTCTCCCTGATAATCGGCCCCATCCGTTTAAGAAAGCTGTTTATGAAACGGAAATTCTCCTCCGGGCTCAGCTTTTCCGACAGGGTAGTGAAGTCGCGGATATCAACAAACATTACCGTCATGTGCCGGATGGTATTATCTCCAAGCTGAACCTGAAGGATGCTCTCTTTTCCCAGGAAGGCGAGGAACTCCCGGGGAATAAACCGCTCCATAGAGTGGTTCAGCTGCATCAGATCTGTCGCCAGTTCCTCGGTCTGCCTGAAACTCATGGCAAATTTCCGGGTCATCACCAGGGATTGGAAAAAGATAAAAACCAACAGCCCCACCGGTACTATGAAACCGGTGGGCAAAACGATAATGGTATTTACAATATCATTGATCACCGACACGAAGAAGAGGAGAAAACCGATGATAAAAAGCAGTGCCCCGGTGCGCCGCTTCACCAGAGCCCGGAGGAGAACCCAGGTGAGATAACAGCCGATCAGGAGGGTAAATAACTGAAAGATGCTGAGTAATTCAGTAAAAATATGGGGCCGGAAAAGAATGATCAGCCCGGAGTAGATGAGAGAAATCAGTTCAACCCCCCTGTCGATGATCCGAACCCCCAGATCAGGGAAAAGGCGAAGAATGAATCGATGGAAAAAGAAGACAGAGAGGGAAAAGGTGAGATACCCCACCTTCATGATCAGCCACCAGGGGAAACCCGGAAAAAGAATCATAAATGGAATCTCTTCATACACCACAAGCCGCAGTGCCAGGAGAATGGAAAGGGCACCGAAGGCCAGGGGCGATGCATCGCTGGGGCGGTGAAAGAAGATGGCGAAATGGTAGATTCCCATCATGATCAGGGCTCCAAACAGGAAGAGGTCAAAGAGCAGGGAGTGGTAGCGCAACTGATAGAGCTGCTCCGTCAATCCCAGATGGACCGGGTAATGGATTCCTGCGGTGACATCCGAATGGTTGGAAACATGCATCAGGAGTTCGAAATTGCGATCTTCGGTTTTCAGGTTGATGATTCCAGCGTACCAGGCAGGCTTTTCCTCCCTGCGGCTCTTCCCGGGCTTCCCAACCTCCTTTACCAGCTCGCCGTTGCAGTAGAGGCGATAGGCGCTGCCGGTAACCCCAATTTTCAAACCAAGCTGCCCGGGTAGATCTCCCTTAATGCGGACCCGGAGGCGATAGGTTCCAAAGCCGTACTTATCTTTCCATTTGGCAGGGACATGAATCAGCTCTGATCCGGAGGCTCTCTCTTCCGGGGAAAAGCGACCGGGATCGGAAAATGAGTCTTGGATAAACTCCCACTCTCCCGTAAGCTCCACCGGACCCTCTGCAAAGAGAGATCCCTGAAGTTCCACCATCCCGGAGAGGACCTGAGGATCTCCAGGCTCCTCTGCTGCCTCCTCTGCTGCAATTATGGTGGAAAAGTGTAAAAGGAGAAGAATGAGAAAGAAAGAATAGAAGGAGCCTGGCTCAACCGCCCTCCAGAATGTTTTCATACAGGAAGCGTATGGGAAAGAGGAGTATCTGTCAAGAAAATTGCCATTCTGGCCAGGAGCTACTATAATCAGACCAGGAGGATAGGATGATCCGATTTATTGCAAAACTGATAAGTGCCCTGAATGCAAACTCAAGGGCTGGAGAGATTGGTGCAGCCATCTCCTGCGGCGTTCTTCTTGCCCTTATCCCGGGTGGAAACCTCCTCTGGATAGCACTCTTTCTCATCTTCTATTTTACCAAACTCCATATTGCCAGCATGCTCTTTACCATCCTTATTGTTAAGGGCTTTGCTTTCCTTTTTGATCCATTCTTCCATTCCGTGGGGGAGAGGCTGTTACGTGCCTCCAGGCTTGAGCCGATCTGGACTTACCTCTATTCGATGCCCATCATCCCTTACACCAATTTTAACGATACCCTTGTGATGGGAGCCTTCGCCACAGGTCTGATCCTCTGGCTTCCCCTCTTTTTCCTCTTCACCGGCCTGGTCAAGGTGTACAGACGCACAGTTGCACCAAAGATCGCAGAAAGCAAGCTGGTAAAAACCTTCCAGAAAATACCCCTTGTTCAGAAGATATCTACTGCAGCAAAGAAAGGCAGCTCTGCCTGGGAGTGGTTTAAGGCATGAAAAAGAAAATCCCGTCCCGGTTCCGTAAGTCCCTGAAGGAGAAGCAGTTTAAGCGCAAGATCCTCAGCAAAATCCACCTTCCAAAGGAGCAGGAGTTCATATCAAGCCTCTTCAAGGAAGATGAGTCGGGCATTTTGGTTCCAGAGATCGAGAAGATGCAGGATAAACAGTATTTGGAGCACCTGAAGAAGCTGGATAAGGCGATCCGGAAAAACAGAGGCATCCTGGTGGGGTGGAAACTTGCCATTATCGCCCTACCTGCGGCAGCCTTCTTTCTCTTCAACCTCCTGTTTCTCGACTCCCTGGCGGAAAAAGAGCTTGAACAAGCTTTGGAAACGGTATTCCAGGGGAAAGCGGATATTCAAGGCCTCGATATTGCCCTTTTTGATGGCAAGGTATCCTTTCAGCACCTCACCATTGGAGATAAGGAGGAGGCGCTGCGCAACAGCATCGAGATGGAGTATACCGAAATTGCCCTTAACAGCCCGGCCCTTCTCAGAAAACGGGTCGTTATCGAGAAGATGGAGAGCAGGAGAATCCGCTTTGGAACAGTGAGAGAAAGCAGCGGTCTGTTGGATAAAAAGAGTGGGCCAAAAAGAGCTTCAGGGGCCGCTTCAGAGAATGAAACGGGAGCCGGGGCTGCAGCAATTGCGGGAGAAGCAGCAGAGGCTTTTGCTTCGATGATCCCCGATCCTGAGGATATTCTGAAACAGTATTCAGATGAGCTAAAGACCCCTGACCTCCTCCAATCGGTGAATGAGGAGATATCCGCAATTCCGTCAAGATGGGAGGAGAGGATCAAGAGTTATGATCAAAAATGGCAAACCCTGCATACCAGGGCAGAGACCTTTCTCGCCATCGATCCCAGGCAGTTTCGCAGACCCGAAGAGATCACCCAGTACATTGAAGAGGCCGATGGGATAAGAAAGGAGACCCAGTCATTCCGGACGGAGGTGGATTCGGATATAGCCGATCTAAAAACCGACCTGGCAAAGGGCTCCTCCTATAAGGAGCTGATCAAAGGGGCAATTGATGAGGATCTTGCCTTCATTCAAACCATTCCCGGTTCCATCTCCGACCTCTCCGGGGATATTGTCTCTGGAAGTGCAAAAAAAGTGATCAGGGAAAAGCTGGGTCCCCTGTCAGGGATAGTGGAAAAGGGCTTTTCCTATCTGAAGGAAACATCCAGAGGGGAGAAGCGGCAAGGGGCAGAGAGGGATGAAGAGGATCGGCGGGGGATGATAGTTCCCTACCCCCGGGCGGAGTACCCACCCTTTCTTTTACGATCTCTGATCGCCGAGTTCGGGCTTCCTGGAGAATCGGGCTACACCTACTTCTCCGTTGACAACCTGGTGATTGGCGGAACGGGATGGGAGGAGCCTCTCTCCATAGCTTATATCGGTCAAGCCGATCCCCTCGCCATTGAGGCCCGGATAGGTGTTTCTCAGACCGGGCGTCCCGAGGATAGCGAGGCGACCCTCCTCAGCTCCCTCTCTGGTATCCCCTTGAAAATAGAGAAACCAGGCATCCCTGGAATCGAATCCCTTTCAGGAACCGGATCGGTGC
This sequence comes from uncultured Sediminispirochaeta sp., assembly GCA_964394395.1. Classification (GTDB taxonomy): domain Bacteria; phylum Spirochaetota; class Spirochaetia; order DSM-16054; family Sediminispirochaetaceae; genus Sediminispirochaeta. The sequence goes on along the minus strand of CAYMWV010000008.1, from coordinate 43,383 downwards.
TGTTTGAAGGGGTCATCACTCCATCCCTCACCGGGGGAGTCACAGGAGCTGTCTCAATCACTGAAACCGATTACCGTTATACCGGGGAAGAGGATCTTCTTTCCAGGGCTGTTCGCTCGGTCTTTTCAGACCTTGCAGTAATTGAGATGGAGACGAATATCACCCTTCAAGGGGGAGAAATCTCCAGTATCGCCATCGCCACCGATCTGGATAAGCGGATAGGTTCTGCCCTGCAGCGATTTGGGAAAGAGGAGGCTGAACGGCTTGCGGCAGAGTTTACTGAAACCTTTCTCGCAAGCCTCTCCATCGACAGGCAGGAGTTCGAAGCGATCCTCTCAGAGATTGAAGCGGTCGAAGCAGAGCTCACCGATGACAAGGCCCGGGCCCAGCTCCTGGAGCGCCAATTGGCCTCCGCCAAGGCTGAAGGGCAGAAGCAGATAGAGACTTTGGCCAATGAGGCGGCCGGGCAGCTGCAGGAGCGGGCAACGGAGGAGGGGAAAAAGGCAATAGAATCCCTGGGTAAAAGCTTCGGGTTTTGATCGATCCTTCAAAATCTGAGGCTGATGTCCCGGCTGCTCAACCACCCCGAGGCTCAAAGGCCGCTGGCTCAACAGACCCACTCCTCACGCTCTCCCCGGGGGCTGGTGTAGCGGATACTGCAGCGTTTTGAGTTAAGGTCCCCATCGAGGATCGCTTCCCCCCCGGCAGGGCCGGTCCGCTTGATCCGGATCCGCTTATCCTCCGTCTCCAACAGCTCAAAGCCGCCGTCAAAGAGGTCGGCGCCGGAGCGGAACCGCATCAACCTGAAGAGGCGGCGGTTTACCGGCCGGTCGATCTCCCGGGCAATCTCCTGGAGGGTGTAGGGGTGGCGGTTGATATCCCTCCCCTGTTTGGTCTCTTCGATCAGCTCTGTGTCATTCCGCCCCGAGAGGGCCCCCACGTAGTAGACCTGGGGAATTCCGGGAGCGAAGAACTGGATAGCCCGGGAGAGGATGTAGGCATCGTCATCCTCGCCCAGGGCGGAGTAGTAGGTACAGTTTATCTGGTAGATATCGAGGTTGTTGTACTCCGCCGAGGAGTAACGGCGGTTCACACTCGACCCTTTCTCATAGAGCGATTTGGTAGTCCTCTCAATCTCATCGGAAGAGAGGAGATCCGCAACATCCACAACCCCTATCCCGTCGTGGGTGTCCAGGGTGGTCATCTGCCGGGCAGGGCACATCCGAAGCCACTCCTTTAGCCGCTTTCCGGTGCCACTGAAGATGGTGTGAAGCATCAGCATGGGGAGGGCGAAATCGTAGACGTAGTAGCCCCGTCCCGCCAGCTTCATCTGGATGGAGTAGTGCTCGTGGATCTCCGGCAGAAGGGCGACCTGATATTCGTCTGCCAGAACCCGGATACGGTCAAGAACCTCCCACACATCGGGCTCCACAAAGAAACAGTTGCTCCCCGGCTTTTTGGTCACGTAGGCAAAGGCGTCCAGCCGAAGCATTCCGATCTGCCGCTCGCAGAGGGAGCGGATACTCGATTCAATGAATCTGCGGCCGGTGGAAGAGTTTACATCAATATCGACCTGCTCCTCGCTGAAGGTGCACCACAATCGGCTCTCACTGCCGTCAGGATGTTCTACCACCGTTTCAGGAGCCCGAGGCTTCCTTGTATAGATCCGGGCCAGCTCCTCAGGGGGGAAGCTTCCCTGGGGATAATACTTCTCCAGCTGGATAAAGAGATCGGCCCACCGGCTTTCAGCACCCCGTTTTTGATAGTCGAGAAACTCCTCTGATTGACGGGAGATGTGGTTCACCATGAAGTCCACAGTAAGGTCGTAGCGCCGGGCCAGGCTCTCCACATCTTCCCAGCTTCCGAAGGCCGGGTCCACCTGCTGGTAGCTTAAAGGGGCAAAACCCCGGTCCGCCGAGGAGGGATAGAAGGGGAGAAGATGGATCCCCGTGAAGATGTCGGGAAAGTAGCGCTCCAGGGAGAGGGAGAGCTCCTTAAGATTGCTTCCCAGACTATCGGGGTAACTTATCAGTTGTACGCCGTTTCTCATTGGATAGACTCCTTTATCGGTTTGCTCTTTTTCCGGCCCTGCACTTCCTTCCGGTTCAACTCGTCTTTCCCTCTACCAGGAGCGGCTCCAGCCGTCTTCTCTCCATAAAACCCTCCAGCTGCCCCTGCAGGTAGTCCCGGATCAGGGAAGCAGCCAGCCTCCCCGACTCTTCAAGATGTTGATCAATGGTGCTAAGCTCCATAAGCCGGGCCGCCTCTATATTATCATACCCGATTATGCCGATATCTTCGGGAACCCTGATTCCCCGGCCCCGCAGCTCCTTGAGCAGGATCATCGCCTCATAGTCGCTACCGGTAAAGATTGCATCAGGCGCCCCAGGGAGAGCTAAAAGCCGTTCTATGGAAAGGAGGGTGTGGGATGGGCCATGGAAGTGGAACTCCACAAAAGTGTCGGGGATCGTCACTCCCGATTCCAGGCAGGTGTCCCTGAAGCCGGCATACCGCTTCTGTGCAGAGTTGGTGATGTGTGAGGGGAGCCCCCCTACCCCGAGGAAAGCGGGCTTCCTGTACCCCTTTTCAATCAAATGCTCCGCCGCCAGGGCGCCTCCAAAGTAATCATCCCCCATAATCGAGAAAGCTCCCTCCGCTTCCTGCTCCACCAGAACTACCGGGATCCCCCGGCGTCTAAAAAGGGTAAGGTATGAAGATGCTGCCGGGAGAGAGAAGATTATCAGCCCGTCTATCCTGTCCCCCGCCGAAAGCATGGTCAGGTAATTCTCCAGCTGCCGCTTCTCCTCAACCGCATAGGTGATGATTTCGAACTCCAGGGGGGAGAGACAAGAGGAAACCCCCTGCATCCTGTGACTGTAGGAGTAGCTCCAGGCAAAGGGAAGGATGATTCCTATCCGCTTGAAATGAGATCTTGACCGGGAAAGTCCCTCTATACTGGGGACAAAGCCGAGTCTGCTTACCACCTCGAGAACCCGTTCCCGGGTGGGCAGGGCAACCTTCTCCGGATGGTTCATCACCCGGCTGACGGTGGCGATGCTCACCCCTGCCGCTTTGGCTACCTCGTAGATGGAAGTTTTATCAACGTTTTTCTCCGCCACCGGGCCTCCTGAAAGGGCGTAAGATCGGCTTTCAACCGCTATGTAAGAACTTACATTGTTCTTATAGCTTCATCAAGTGGCGGACGGGATGCTTTTTCCATCGATGGGAGTCAGGAATTCTAAAATGGAGTAGACCAAGATTGCATTAAACCGGCCCTTTTGCCATACTGTGTTTAAGAAGAACCCAAAGAAAAACTCATCCCCGGAGGATAGAATGAATAGATTGTTGATAATCGGTGCTGGCGGTGTCGGCCGGGTGGTCGCCCACAAATGTGCATCCGACCCCGGAACCTTTCAAACCATCATGCTGGCCAGCAGAACCAGGTCAAAGTGTGACGCAATCGCCGGCGAGCTCTCCAGGCCTATCGAGACGGCCCAGGTGGATGCAGATAAGGTTCCGGAGCTGATTGCCCTGATTCAGCGCTTCAAGCCCGACCTGGTGATAAACGTGGCCCTCCCCTACCAGGACCTCTCCATCATGGATGCCTGTCTCGAAACCGGGGTCCATTACCTGGATACAGCAAACTACGAACCCAAGGATGATCCCCATTTCGAATACTCCTGGCAGTGGGCTTACCAGGAACGGTTTAAAAAGGCGGGACTCATGGCCCTTCTGGGAAGCGGTTTCGATCCCGGAGTTACCAATGTCTTTACCGCCTATCTGGCCAAACACCACTTCGACACTATGGAGGAGCTGGATATCATCGATGTAAATGGCGGGGACCACGGGAAGGCTTTTGCCACCAACTTCAATCCGGAGATCAACATCCGGGAGGTGACCGCCCCCTGCAGGCATTGGGAGGATGGCCGCTTTGTACAGACCCCGGCAATGAGTCTCTCCCGTCCCTTCACCTGCCCGGATGAAGTGGGGGATTACACCATCTACCGGCTCTACCACGAGGAGCTTGAATCACTGGTGAAGCACTTCCCCGATCTGAAGCGGGCCCAGTTCTGGATGAGCTTCTCAGCATCATACCTGAAGCATCTGGAGGTCTTGCAGAATGTGGGGATGACCAGAATTGATCCAATTAACTACGAGGGACAGGAGATTGTCCCCTTGCAATTTCTGAAGGCGGTTCTCCCGGAACCGGCAAGCCTTGGACCGGATACCCACGGAAAGACCTGCATCGGCGTACAGATAAAGGGGCAAAAGGATGGCAGGAAAAAAGAGGCCTACATCTACAACATCTGCAGCCACGAGGCGGCATATCAGGAGACCAGGAGCCAGGGGGTGAGCTACACCACCGGCGTTCCTGCCATGACCGGTGCCAAGATGATACTCCAGGGGATATGGAAGGGGGCCGGGGTATTTAATATGGAAGAGTTTGATCCCGATCCCTTCCTGGAAGAGCTGGGAAAGAAAGGATTGCCGTGGAAGATTATCCAATCGGAGTAGCCCCGCCCGCTAAAGCAGGTCCGCCTGAAGCAGACCCACCTAAAGAAGAACCGCCCTTCGGTGTTGCGAACCTCGATATTGAAGCTCTCCCCTCCCCGGCCTTTCTGGTGGACCGGAATCTGATCAGGAAGAATCTGAAGGTACTAAGCACAGTGAGGGAGCGCACCGGAGCAAAAATCCTTCTGGCCCAGAAGGGCTTTTCCATGTTCTCCCTCTATCAGGAGCTCTCCCGGGTGCTGGACGGGGTCTGCGCCTCGGGCCTTTACGAGGCGAGGCTGGGGCGGGAGTACTTCCCCGGAGAGGTTCACACCTACGCCCCCGCCTTTAGGGAAGAGGAAATTCCCAAGGTGCTGGCCCTTTCGGACCATCTGCTTTTCAACTCCTTCGACCAGTGGTCCCGCTTTTCCATCCTGTGCATCGACTACGCCAAAACCATCCGCCCCGTCTCCTTCGGGCTCCGGGTTAATCCGGAGGTCTCCACTGCAGAGCACGCCATCTACGATCCCTGCGCTCCCGGCAGCAGACTGGGTATCACCAAATCGCAATTCCGGCCTGATCTCCTGGAGGGCATCGAGGGACTCCATTTCCACGCCCTCTGTGAACAGAACTCAGACGATCTTGAAGAGGTTCTACAGGGATTTGACCGTCGCTTCGGCGGCTGGGCAAAGACGATGAAATGGATCAACTTTGGGGGGGGACACCATATTACCCGGCCCGATTACAACCAGGAACTGCTCTGTCAGCTTATCGATTTTTATGGAGATCGCTACAATGCGCAGATCTACCTGGAACCGGGGGAAGCGGTGGCCCTTAATACGGGCATCTTCATCAGCACCGTCCTGGACGTTGTGGAGAACGGCAGGAAGATCGCCATCCTGGACAGCAGTGTTACCTGCCACATGCCCGATGTACTGGAGATGCCCTATCGGCCGGAAATCTGGGGTGCCGGAGAGCCGAAAGAAAAAGCCTTCACCTATCGCCTTGGCGGTGTCTCCTGCCTGGCCGGGGATGTAGTGGGGGACTACTCCTTTGACCATCCCCTACAGGTGGGGGAGAAGCTAATCTTTGGGGATATGGCCCACTACTCGATGGTAAAAACCACCACCTTCAACGGGGTCCCCCTCCCCTCCATCCTGCTCCACGATCCCCAAACCGGGGAAACTGAACTGATCAAAACCTTTAGCTATGAAGATTTCAGGAGTCGTCTATCATGATACGTTTCTTGGAGAGTGAATTGAGCCAGCTGGAATTGAGTGAAGGGCTTTTCGAGGTGATTCCTGTGCCCTTTGAAGAGAGCGTCTCCTATGGTAAAGGGACTGCCCGGGGGCCGGAGGCAATTCTGGAAGCTTCGAACCAGCTGGAACGGTGGAGCAGCAGCGGGATGCCCGGGGATGCGGGTATTGTCACATCTCCACCGGTGAAGGCAGCAAGTGCACAGCAGATGGTCCGGGAGGTGGAGAATAGAAGTCTCAAGGTACTTCGGGCGGAACGGATACCGGTGCTCATCGGCGGAGAGCACACCGTCAGTGTGGGGGCTTTCAGGAGTCTGAACACATTGATGCAGTCGAGCACAGCAGAGGGAAAGCTCCGGGATATTGGTATTATACAGATCGATGCCCACGCCGATCTTCGGGACTCCTATGAAGGAAGCACCCTGAGCCACGCCTGTGTGATGAAACGGGCCCTGGATCTGGATTTGGCAATCTACCAACTTGGGGTGAGAAGCCTCTCCCATGAAGAGGTGCTGCTGCGGCAGGCGCTGGTTTCAAAGCAGCCGGAACGGTTCAGCTTCCTCGACGCTTCCGAAGCGGTTCGTCACAACATCACCCAAATCAGACTACCGGAGCTCTTTCCCCGGGAGGTATACCTCACCATTGATATCGACGGTCTTGATCCTTCCATCTTCCCCTCCACGGGGACCCCGGAACCGGGGGGGCTCGGCTGGTATCAAACCCTGGATTTAGTGGCCTCCATAGCCAAAGAGAGAAGGGTTATCGGATTTGACCTGGTGGAACTGGCCCCCGTACCGGAGCGACATGCCGACCCCTTCGCCGCAGCAAGGCTGATCCATGAGGTGATGGGAATCATCCTTGATTCCCCCTCTCACTCCCGGGCTCTCTAAGGAGTGGGCTGGAAGGGCACAGGAATATCCCCCCAACGTCCCACCAGCCCCTGATGGAACTGAACCTCCAACACATCGATATGATCAATTCCACTTGCGTAAGAGTCAAAATGGATCTCCCCCTTCAAGGGGATACCAGGTACCAGATCTACCCCGCCCCAGCCGTTTCCCTTGATTGTTCCACCCACAATCGCTTCATGGCGCCGGCCCTTCCCGTCCACCAGATAGGCGTCCTCAAAGCCGAACCAACGTTCTTCATCATAACAGTGGAGGATAAACTGAAGATAAAGTTTATTCTCCTGGGGAAAAACAGCTGACAGGAGGACCGAGACATCCTTAAACCAGACCGTCCGGCTTGCATCGGAGGCACTTTTAAAGGATTGTACCGCCGCTTCCTGGGAAGATGAGCGTTCGTAGGGCCTGCCCTGGACAGAAAACTCTATCTCATCATGATAGATAAGGCCGCTGCTATTATCTTTCAAAAAGATTGCGATCCGGTGCTTTCCCCGAAGAGCAGTAGAGGCAATAGTGAAGCTCTTATCCCTCTGAAAACTCCATCTATCTCCATCGATATAGGTGCTATATGACTCTGTTTCTGTGATGTAACTGAGATGTCCGTTGATATAGTAGCGAAAATTCCAGGTAACCGAACCCCGGCTCTGCCGAACCTCCAGTCCCTGAAGAGAAATTACGGTCTGAAATCGTTCCCCGGGCTGATAGTAGATAACGCTGTTAGTTCCGGCGCCGGCAATGGAAAAGAAATCATGATCCCCTGCAGCAAGGGAGAGACTACTGATAGACCCAAGTAGAATGATAAAAAGATACAGTATCCGTCGAGGCTGCTGCATAGGGTCAACTGTACCGTGATTTCCCGGTTTTAACAAGCTATTATTGAGGCTGTCCTGATTAACCTTGGCGCAACCCATTGAAAGGGGACTAAAAAAACTATATACTTTCAATACAAATGTTTTTGATGGTCTGATTTCCATGCTGTTTCCCGGAAAAACAGGAGAAAGAGATGAATAATCAAAAACGAATAATGATGATATCAACCCACGGCTATGTTGCTGCAGAGCCGCCCTTGGGTGCTCCCGATACGGGTGGACAGGTGGTCTATATCATAGAACTGGCGAAGAAGCTTGGCCAGTTTGGGTATAAAGTGGATGTATGGACCAGGCAATTTGAGGATCAACCCGATACAGATATGGTCGACGATCAAGTACGAGTGCTGCGCGTTCCCTGCGGGGGAGAGGAGTTCATCCCCAAGGAGTATCTTTACAAGTCGATACCCGAATGGGTTGAGCATGCCAGGAAGCGGATACGCTCGGAAAAGCTGGAGTACTCCTTCATAAACAGCCACTATTGGGATGCGGGACTTGCGGGTGATACATTGAGTAACCATCTCTCTATCCCCCATATCCACACCCCCCACTCAATCGGAACCTGGAAAAAGAAGCAGATGCTCACGGACTATCCTGACAAGGAAGAGGATTTCGAGCACCAGTACAACTTCACTGAAAGGATCCGCCGGGAGGCGAAGCTTTATCGCTCCTGCGATCTGGTCACCGCAACAACCCCGATTCAGGTAGATCTGATCCGGGATGAGTATGATATCGATGAAGAGAAAATCAAGCTTATTCCCCCCGGCTATGATGATAACAGGTTCTTTCCAGTAGGCAGCTCCACTGAGGGTGCCCAAAAAGAGCGCCTGGGCTTTGAAGGAGAAACAGTTTTTGCTGTAAGCCGTCTGGCCCACAACAAGGGATTTGACCTGCTGGTTGAAGCATTTTCAGTTGTGGCGAAGCGCATCCCCGAGGCGAGACTGGTTTTGGCGGTGGGTCATGAGGATCGGAATGAGACCGAAGAGCAGATCTACCAGAAACTGCAGCAATTGGCCCGGGATTACCAGATTACCGACCGAATCCGGTTTATCGGATTTATCGAAGATGAGGATCTTCCCGATTATTACCGTGCTGCGGATCTGTTTGTCCTTTCCAGCAGGTACGAACCCTTTGGGATGACCACCATAGAGGCGATGGCCAGTGGAACCCCCACGGTGGTGACAAGCCATGGCGGACTTGCCAAGGTGGTAAGTTATGGTGAGCATGCGATCCTTGCAGACCCCTTTGATAAGGAAGAGCTGGGAATAGCTATGTATCAGGTCCTGACCTACAAGAAATTGCGTAGAAAACTTTCCGATCGGGGAGCCGCCCTTGCCCGGGCAAAATTCACCTGGACCGGGATTGCCCAACAGCTCCTGGATGCAGTAGATACCCAAACCGACGCTTTTGATCTGTAAAAAGCGTGCACACAGAGGTAGAATAAATGAGTGACAAAGATAAGAGTCCCTCGGAAGGGAGCGGCGTGGTGCGCCTCTTTTCATCCGATCTGGACGGAACCCTGGTAGGAAAACCGGATGCAACCCTGACCTTCAGAAAAACCTGGAAAGAGTTGAAAAAAGAGAAGGGGGATAAGGCGCCTGTTCTGGTCTATAATAGCGGCCGACTACTCCCCCACACCATGGAGCTGTTGAAAGAAACTGATCTCCCCACACCTGATTACCTTATTTGCGGGGTGGGGACCGTGATCTACGATTTCAAAAAAAGGGAGCTGATAAAGCGTTTTGCTGAGACCTTAAACGCAGGATGGAACCTGGAGGCAGTGCAAAGCTGGCTTCGCTCCTTCCCTGATCTGGAGGAGCAGCCGCCGAAATACCAAAACCAGTTTAAATCGAGCTGGTATATTGAGGACGCCCCGCCTGAGAGAATCCAGGAGATCCGGGAAGGGCTGAAAGAGCGGGGTCTGTCGGTAAACGTGGTCTATTCCTCCAGCAGGGACCTGGATATCCTTCCTCAATATGCGAATAAGGGCAATGCCTTGAGCTGGCTCCTTGAGCGGCTGGGAATCAACACGGAAGAGACCCTGGTAGCGGGAGATACAGGAAACGACAGCTCCATGTTCGCCATCAAGGGGGTACGGGGCATTGTTGTGGAGAACGCCCAGCCCGAACTCTTTTTGGCAACCATGGAGCTACCCACCTACACCTCCGGAAAACCCTTTGCGGATGGAGTGCTCGACGGGCTGGTACACTACAATATTATTGATGCTCCCGCAGATACCAGCGATGAGGAGCTGCGACACAGCCAATTCGATCCCCGGTTTCACAGTGTGGTAAACTCGGAGGCTTTTAAGAGTCTTAGCGAGGATCAACAAGGGGTGATCAGCCAGGCATACGAGAAGGCGATTGAAGCGTTAAAACGTGCAATAACCCCCTTGGGCTTCTCCGCCTGCAGCCTGGAAGATAACAGCTTTGAGACCACCGATTCAAATTACCGCAGTATCTGGGCCCGGGACGGGGCAATAACGGTGATGAACAGTCTATCGGTGGAGGATGAGGATATTCGCACCTGCCAGAAAGCTACCCTAAAGACCCTGCTCAGCCACATCACCCTGCGGGGGCAGGTACCCAGTAATGTGGCCATCGATTCGGGAAAACCGGACTACTCCGGGGTAGGAGGAATCGCCTCCATCGACTCGGGGCTCTGGCTGGTGATCGCCTTCTACCACTTCATCCGGCAAACCAGGGATTATCAGTTTCTGAGAGAGTGGGCCCAGGAAATTCGCCAGGCTATGGACTGGATGGACGCCCAAGATAGCAACAACGACTCCCTCCTGGAGATCCCGGAAGCGGGAGACTGGATGGACCTCTTCGGCAGAAGCTACAACGTTCTCTACGATGAGGTGCTCTGGTACAATGCCAATCTTTGCCACGGTAGAATTGCCGAACTGCTTGGCGACTTTGACCTGGCCGGTAGAAGGCTCCGTCTGGCCCAGCAGATCAAGGAAGCTATTAATCGAAAGTTCTGGCCTTCCATCAAAAGTGATGCGATCCGTACCTTTTCGGACCAGCAATTTTCCATGGGAGACACCTCCTACCTCCTGGCAGAAATTACCCCCTTCGGTTTTGACTGGCGCTGCGATGTCTACGGGAATATCCTGGCAGCCCTTTTTAACGTCCTCTCCATCGAGCGGGCAAGAACAGCTTTTCGCTTCATGTGGGGAGCAGGAGTAAACGAACCGGCCCCGGTAGCCAACCTCTATCCGCCGGTAAACTCCGGAGACCCGGCATGGAGGACCTACTATACGGTAAACCTTCTCAATCTACCCAACCACTACCACAACGGCGGTATCTGGCCCTTCATCGGTGCCTACTGGGTGATGTTTATCTCAAGACTTGGATTACGGGATCTGGCCCACCAGGAGCTTTACCGGCTGGCCCTGATCAACAAAGAGGGGATAGAGACAAGCTGGGAGTTTAACGAGTGGGTTCATGGTAAAACAGGACGGCCCATGGGGAAGCGCTATCAGGCGTGGTCTGCAGCGGGCTTTATTGGAGCTCATTACACCCTGCAGCTTGATGCGGATGGAGTGATAGAATCCTGAATCCCACCTTATCATGACATAAAAAAACGCCGAATCCTGAGAGGATCGGCGTTTTTTTTAAAACTTCGGCGGGAGTTCCCGCCAAGGCTTTTTAATAGCAAAGATATCTTACTTCTTTTTTCGGGAACTGTCTCCCAGCGCCTGGGTCACCCGGTCAAGAAAGATGGCCAGAATAACGATGGCAATACCACCTTCAAATCCCACATCTATCCGCAGCTGGGTAATACCCCGAAGCACCTCATTACCAAGTCCTCCGGCTCCAATCATACCTGCAATAACTACCATGGAGAGGGCCAGCATAATGGTCTGGTTAACTCCAGCCAGGATGGTGGGCATCGCCACGGGCAGCTCAGCTTTAAGAAGCATCTGCCGGTTGGTACAGCCGAAAGATAGGGCCGCTTCCTTGATCTCCTTGGGTACCTGCCGGATACCAAGATTGGTAAGTCTCACCGCTGGAGGCAGGGAGAATACCAGGGTAGCAACGACACCAGGAACAGGACCGAGGCGGAAAAAGAGAACCGCCGGGATAAGATAAACAAAAGCGGGCAGGGTCTGCATAAAGTCAAGAACCGGCCGCATGACACCCCACACCTTATCACTCTTGGAGGACCATATCCCCATGGGGATCCCAAGAACCAGAGCTATCACCACCGAGCTTAGCACCAGGGAGAGAGTACTCATGGTAAGCGCCCAAAGTCCCATGTACCAGACTAGTCCAAACCCGATGAAGGTAAAAATTGTCACACCCCAACCGGTGAAATAGAAAGCAATCCCCGTAAAGATTAGAATGGTAATTATCGAAGGCGGCGCCATAAGAACAAACTCCGTTCCATCAAGTATCCAGTTAACCATTCCACTGATGATGTTAAAGAGCCAGGATAAATTGCTCTGCAGCCATTTAACGATAGTTTCGAAACCACCGCCTATATCTATTAATGATCTAAAAGTTTCCATCTATTCCTCCTGCCCCTGGGCTTCCTGCAGCTCCGTGAGGGTCTGAGGAGCTTCAACATCTGTGCCCTCAAAGCCTTTATTTACCTCGGCAATTATTGCCGCCCGGCTCACCGCACCGTGAAACCGTCCATCCTCATCTATCAGAGCGATGGGATAGTGGGTCTTTATTGCTGCTGTGAGCAGTTCAGATATGGGCGTAGTCGGCAGGGTGGTGTAAACATCACTGTTAATCACCGAACCCAGATCCTTCTCACCTTTCTTCTTAAGCTCTACTGCATCGTCAATGGTGACTATTCCCTTCAACATACGATCTGAATCGGTTACAAAAACCGAGGAGGTGCCGTTCTTCTCCATCGTTCGAATGGCAGCTTCCAGATCCTCTCTGGGATAGGTAATCGTGTTGGCATGGCCGCCAACGGTTGCGGCGGTGATAACCTTGGTACGGTCAACGTTCTGGACAAAGCGTTTGACATAGTCATCCGCAGGATCCGCAAGAATCTCTTCAGGAGTACCAATCTGCCGCACCCGGCCGTCGGGGCCAAGAATAGCGATCCGGTCTCCAATTTTTAACGCTTCATCCAGATCGTGGGTGATAAAAACAATTGTTTTATGTAACCGGGCCTGCAATTCCAGCAGTTCATCCTGCATCTGGGTTCGGATCAGGGGGTCCAGAGCACTGAACGCCTCATCCATAAGCAGGATCTCGGAATCATTAGCCAGAGCTCGAGCCAGGCCAACCCGCTGCTGCATTCCCCCGGAAAGTTCCGAGGTGAGGCTCCCTTCAAAACCGTCGAGACCAACCAGCTTGACCGCATCAAGGGCTTTTTTCCGTCTCTCTTCTTTATCTACATTGCTAATTTCCAGACCAAATTCCACATTATCCAGCACATTACGGTGGGGAAGAAGTCCAAAATTTTGGAATACCATGGACATCTTGTGGCGCCTGGTCTCCCGGAGCTTTTCAGCATCCATCTTCATCACATCATCACCGTCAATCAGGATTGCACCTGCGGTAGGTTCAATCAGGCGATTGAGACAGCGGATAAAAGTGGACTTGCCGCTTCCGGAGAGTCCCATAACCACAAAGGTCTCTTTTCGTTCAATCTCGAAGGTGGCACCATTTATCGCAATGGTGCAGCCGGTCTTCTTCAGAATGTCCGGCTTACTCATCCCTTTTTTTATCAAAGGGATGGCCCGCTTCGGATTGGGTCCAAAGATCTTATACAGATCTCTCACTTCAATTATTGGCATCGTATTTCCTCATGTTTTGATTTAAAACCACAGCTCTTTGTCAAGTTAAAAAAGGGGTGCGCCCTGCGCACCCCTTTATAAAGACCTGAATCTTATTTAGGGAGCCAAGAGGACCAGATGTCCTTATTGTTCTCTTTCCACTCCCGGGCTGCATCTATGGTATCAAGGTCCGAGTCTGCAATATGCACCATCAGGGGACCGATGGTTTCGTTGGTCCACAATACATTATCAAAAAACTCACAAACCTCAGGCAGATCTTCCTTTACACCAGGACGGCCCATGATGTAGATATCATCGATGGGGAATACAATTTCTCCGTCCTGCTCCAGGATGGTAAGATCCATCCGGCCAAACATGGAGTGGGGCTGCCAGCCCATTCCAACCACATACTCGTTATTTGCAATAGCAGCTTCCATGGAAGCGAGCATAGCAGGGCTGGAGGAGGGAACCAGTTCGAGTCCCGCCTCTTCAAGACCGTAGGCCGGGATCAGCTTCTCTTTGGTACTGATCATCATTCCCGCACCAGAGTCGATTCCGGTAATCTGGCCATTCAGCTTCTCAACAACCTCAGGCTTTGCCAGGTCGGAAAGCTTTGTAACTCCGTCTTCTGCCATGTAGGTGGGAACGATAAGTCCGGTTACACCCTTTTCATAGATGGTGGAAACCTTTACCAGGTCCGTTCCATCAGTATAAGTGGTGTGAAGCCCCGGGAGCCAAGCTTCCATAAAAAAGTCCTTGTCACCAGCGGCAACGGAAGCGAAGGCAGGGCCCACATCCGCAGCGGTAATGTTCACTTCATAGCCCATCTCATCTTCAAGGACCGTAGCCAGAAAATGGGTCCATGCAACGCCCTCTTCCCAGTTGACATAGGTCATAGTCACTTCTTTTGCCTCTTCCTGCTGACCGTTTGCAAAAACCGTAGCAGCCAACATCACCAGAACAATTGTCATAGCGATTCGCACAAAATTCTTCATAAAAAAACTCCTTATAACATTCGTCCCAGGCCAGCCCACACACATAGCAGGCCAACCTGAAATCAAAATAGATTCCTATAGTCAGCTATACAAAATCTGTATAGTACACACTATTTCCCGGTTAATTCTTACTCTATAATATAGACTTATAAACAATATGTCAAGCGCCTTTGCATATTAAGTTATTGTATCATATGGTTTTAATATTTTTTTAACATATTAATGCTTATATTGTGGCGATTTATAGCTCTTAGCTGTTCTTTTACATATCTAATTTTTTGTGAAGAAAAGGTCATAGATGAAGTGTTTTTTTCTCCTTGAATGCAGCAGCTTCACAGCACACTAGGGGTTTTAGACCC
>CAYMWV010000008.1:25614-28665 GCA_964394395.1 uncultured Sediminispirochaeta sp. | reverse complement strand
CGTTTACTTCCCCTTCTTCGGGGCTGCCTTGATGATTTCAAGGACCTCATCGGCACTCATCGTCTCTATTACCTCTTTCTCCCGCTTTTCATCGGGGAGACGAATATTTTTTGAGCCGTGTTTGATGTAGGGGCCATATTTTCCATCCTGAATGGTGGTCTTTTTCTTATCATCCCCCAGGGCACCAAACTCCTTTAAAACGGTAACCCCTCCCCGGCCCCGCTTCGGCTCCGCCAGGATCTCCAGGGCCCTAGTCAAATCTATGGAAAAGAGATCATCATCCTTTTTCAGAGAGCGGAACTCACCATCATGTACCACATAGGGGCCAAAGCGGCCGTCGTTGGCCTGAATCTCCTTTCCGGTCTCCGGATGGATCCCAAGGGTCCGGGGCAGGCTAAGCCGCTGCAGTGCCAGTTCCAGGCTCACCTCCGAGGGCTTAACCCCCTTAGGCACCGCCGCCCGCTTCGGTTTGGGCATCTCATCACTCTTCTCCCCAAGCTGAACATAGGGTCCATAACGGCCGGTAAGAACATAGATATTCTCTCCACTCTCCGGATGGACTCCGATAGGCTGGGGGCCGTTTTTCTGAGTCTCGATAAGCTCCCTGATATCCTCTTCCTTCAGATCCCCTGGAGCAAGCTCTTCGGGGATGGAAGCGTGTATCTCTTCCCCTTCCAGATAATGGATAAGGTAGGGACCGTACTTCCCCACCTTGATATCTTCACTAATGTGGGGAAGGTCGATGCTCCTTGCCTCTTCAGGTTTGATCTCCTTCTCCCGATGCTCAACCCGGCCCTGAAGCCCCTGATCTCCCAGATAAAACGATTCCAGATACTCAAGCCGGTCCTGCTTGCCCAGGGCTATTTGGTCCAGAGCCTCTTCCATGTTGCTGGAAAAACTGTACTCAATCAACTCGTGAAAATGGTTCTCCAGCAGCTGCACCACCGCAAAACCGGTAAAGGTGGGCACCAGGGCGTTCCCCTGCCGCCGGACATATTGACGCTCGAAGAGGGTATTAATGATTGTCGCATAGGTAGAGGGCCGTCCGATTCCAAGACCCTCCAGCTCCCGTACCAGGGTCGCCTCGGTAAACCGTGCTGGAGGTTTTGTCTCATGTATCAGGCTCTCCAGCTCCTGCAGGTTGAGAACTTCCCCTTCCTTCAGGAGAGGCAGAAAGGTCTCTTTGTCATCCAGAGCGGCATCGGGATCATCCTTGCCTTCCACATATACCCGGATAAAACCGGGAAACTCTATCCGGGTCCCGGTAGCGGTGAAGCGGGTATCGGAAGCATCAATCTTTGCAGTTACACTCACCTTCCTTGCTTCGGCCATCTGACTGGCCAGGGTGCGCTTCCAGATAAGGGAGTAGAGAGAAAGCTCCTTACCGGAGAGGCCGGTCTGCTCGGGGTGACGAAACCGTTCTCCCGCAGGGCGGATCGCCTCATGAGCCTCCTGGGCTCCCTTCGATTTGGCCGCATACTGCCGAGGCTCTTCAGAGAGGTACTCCTTGCCGTAGAGCTCCTCTACCGAGGAGCGGGCCCCGGCCACCGCTTCACCGCTTAAAGCTGGCGAGTCGGTTCTCATGTAGGTGATAAAGCCCTGCTCATAGAGCCGCTGGGCAGTGCGCATCGTCTCCCGGGCACTCATCCGCAGTTTTCGGTTACCCTCCTGCTGCAAGGTACTGGTGATAAAGGGAGGAGCTGGTCGGGACTTACTCCGCTTTTCCGCCAGCTCGCTCACCTTCCAATCACCCTTTTTGAGTAGGTCCGCAAGTCGACGAGCCTCTTCTTCGTCGATAACGACCACATCTTTACCAGATAAAAGAGCGCCGGTGGCGGGATCAAAATCCTTGCCGCTGGCTATCCGTTTGCCCCCCACCGATTCAAGTTTGGCATCGAAAGGTTTCTCTTTTCCCTCCCCATCGGTATAGAGGCTTGCCTTGAGATCCCAGTAGACCGATTTAACAAAGGCCATCCGCTCCCGCTCCCGCTGAACGATAAGCCGGAGTCCGGGGCTCTGCACCCGTCCCGCTGAAAGACCGTAGGCAATCTTTTTCCACACCAGGGGGCTGAGGGTATATCCGTAAAGCCGGTCCAGGATCCGTCGGGTCTCCTGAGCGTTTACCAGATTCATATCCACCGCCCTCTCATGCTCCAGGGAGTGCTCTATCGCTTTTTTGGTAATCTCATGGAAGACCATCCGTTTTACCGGTACCTTGGGTTTTAACAGCTCCACAAGATGCCAGGAGATACTCTCCCCTTCCCGGTCTTCATCAGTAGCAAGGAGGACCACATCAACCTCCTTGATCTTCTTCTTCAGTTCCCGGATAATCTTGTTCTTCCCCTTTGGAACGATATAGAGGGGCTTGAAGCCGTTCTCCACATCAATTCCCAGCCGAGC
Source organism: uncultured Sediminispirochaeta sp. (assembly GCA_964394395.1). Lineage (GTDB taxonomy): Bacteria > Spirochaetota > Spirochaetia > DSM-16054 > Sediminispirochaetaceae > Sediminispirochaeta. The sequence continues at coordinate 26,265 of CAYMWV010000008.1, read as the reverse complement.
CCAGGACTCCTGCTTCAAGTTCTTGGGAATATCCGAAGCGGACTGAGGCAGATCCCGCACATGGCCCACACTCGCCTCTACGATATAGTTCTTCGGGAGAAACCGTTTAATTGTACGGGCCTTTGTGGGTGATTCCACAATGACCAGGGCCTTTTCATCCATAGGGTGCACCTGTCCTTCAGTTTTACCCATAACTATAATTTTTATTGAATCAATGTAAAGGGGCAGCTCTTCTCATTTTGACGAAATAATAAAGGAAAACCCTTATGCAAACCCCGGGATTCTGCTCGATAGCGCCGGCCTCCCCGGCGATGCTGTGCGAAATCCCGGGGTTTGCATAAAATTTTCAGCTTTTCCCTCGTCAAAATGAGAACAGCTTTCACTCTGACTGTTTTTCGGACGACCACTAATTGTGGTCGGCTCACATGTTACATACCTGGTAAAGGGGTGATATCGCTCTTGGTGGAGATTAGTCCCCCGCCGATGAGCCAATCCTCCCGGTAAAAGACTGCAGACTGCCCGGGGGTTAGCACTGCCGGCTCTTTTAACCGCACTTTCAACTGCGAACCTTGCCGCAGATCCGGCTCTTGGTTTGGGCCTGGATTCTCCCACGAGCCCGGTTTCTCCATCGGGTCCGCCTTCTCCATCGGG
>CAYMWV010000008.1:7444-25514 GCA_964394395.1 uncultured Sediminispirochaeta sp. | reverse complement strand
CCGCCTTCTCCATCGGGTCCGGGGGGGCAGTGATAAACTCCACCATACCGGGGATCTCCCTGCTGTTGTAGCGAATTTTCACCTGCCACTCCCCGGAGGATCTCTTGGAGGAGGCCCCGGAAGGGAGTTCCGGCAGATCCCAGAGGGGGTAGTCGACAAAAAAGCTGTCACGCTCAAAGGATCCTGCCCTGCCCACGGTGACCAGATTGGTATCCCCATCAATAGCCGCCACATACCAGGGACCGTCGGAGAGCCCCAGGCCCTGCCGTTGACCAATGGTGTAGTGGAGATAGCCCCGGTGACGGCCCAGAACATTGCCTTCCAGGTCCCGAATCTCCCCCATCCGGTCAACCTGCCCGGCCCCCAGCTCCCGGCGTAAGAAGCCGGTATAGGCGCCATCGATAAAGCAGATATCCTGGCTCTCTTTGATGCTTTTGCTAGGGAGATTCTCCCGCTCTGCAAGGCTTACCACCTCCGGTTTGGTCATCTCCCCCAGGGGAAAGTGAACAAAGGGGAGCACATCCCGGGGAATCCGGTAGAGCATGTAGGATTGCTCTTTCTTCGGGTCCGCCCCCTTACGAAGAAAGCTCTTCCCCTTCCAGGTGCCCTTCCTGGCGTAGTGACCGGTAGCAATATAAAGCTGCTCATCAGGATCGAGAATACCATCCCTGGTGAGAAGCTTCCGCATCTCCCGGTAAAAGAGGTTAAACCGAATGTGACGGTTGCAGCGCACACAGGGGTTCGGAGTCTCCCCGGCCAGGTAGGTGTGAATAAAATTGTCAATTACAAAGGTGCGGAACGCCTTCCTCAGATCTACCAGATAGTAGGGAATCCCCAGCTTGCGACAAACCCTCTTCGCCCTCTCAAGGGTATCTTCATGAAAGCAGTGGGAGTGGTCCAGAATGTGGTGGGTTGCGCCAATCACCTGATACCCCTCATCCACCAGCTTCCATGCCGCCACACTGGAGTCCACCCCGCCGCTTAAACCGATGATAATCTTCTTCCTTCGACTCATTACTACTTTTTTACCATGAAATACCCGGGGATGGGAATAGTGAATCTAGTGTCCCCGAAATAGCGCAAACACAAAGGACCAATAGTATCTAAAGGCTTACCAAACGTGAAAATAAATGCGATTCGCATCAATATGGTTGCAAGAAATGCAATTCACTGCATTAAAGAACCATCACTTAAGCATTTATTAAAGAATTTTGCGCTATTTCGGGGACACTAAAAATAGTGAGAGGAATTCTCAGGGACAGCTTTCCCGAACCACAAGCCGGGGCTGAACTACCGCCTGTATCGGCAAATCGTCATCCCCCTCTATCAGCTCCACCAGCCGAGCGCAGGCCAGCCGGGCATGCTCCTCCCGGGGCTGGTGGATAGTGGTTAGTTTGGGATGGAAAACCTCCCCCAACTCGGTGTCGTCGTAACCCACTACCTTGATATCCTCAGGAACCTTGATACCCATACTCTTGAGTGCCTCAATAGCGCCTATGGCTATCAGGTCCGCTTCGGCAAAGATACCGTCGAAGCTCTTAATACCCTCCCCCAATTCGAGGATTGAGCGGTATCCAAACTCCAGACTCACCATGCCTTTGATAACCGACTCATCCTGAAAGGGCATCCCTGCCTCTTCTAAAGCCTTGGCATACCCCAGGGTCCGTTCATGGAACTGGGGCTCCACCGAATCTTCTCTAAGACAGAGGATATTTCGGCACCCGGAACTTATCAGTTTTCGAGTGGCGATGAGGCCGCCATGGAGGTGGTCTGAGAAGAAGTAGTTCATATTGGAGTAGTCGTAGCTCCGGGGTTTGAAGTGGAGCACCACAAAGGGGATTTTGGATCTCTCAATATACTCCCAATCCTTCGGCGCTATCTCGGGGTGGACAATCAGCAGTCCGTCAATCTTTCTCCTGCTGATAAGCCGGCGGATATTGCTTTCACCGGTAAACTTGTTACTCGCAAAGGTGGTGATGCTGTCAATAGAAAAACGATCAAAGCTCTCTCTGATGTCGTGAAGCAGCATCCCCATATAGAGGGAGTTTCCAAAATAGTTAAACAGCTCCGGGAATATGACCCCAACAGTTCCGGTCTTACTGGTGGAAAGACTCTGGGCGGAGGAGTTGAAGGCAAAATTGAGCTCCCTGGCAAGACGTTTGATCCGATCCTTGGTTTCTCCGCTTATCAGGGGACTGTTATTGAGACTTCGGGAAACGGTGGAATGGCTTACTCCGGCTATCCGGGCAATATCCTTTATCGTCACCGCTTTCTTTTCTGCCAAAACGCTCTCCCTCTCCAATCCTTATCCGAATCTCCATCATGGTACAAGTACCCGCATCCTTGCACACGGTTGCATAAACCAGTATACTACATTCAGACCTATTGCGAAAGGAGAAATTCATGGAACATCCGGTACATTTCACTTCTCCCTGGAAGCTAAAAAGCAAAACAATTGATGATACCCTCACTGTAGCCGGGGGAAGCAACTTCCTCTGCGGCAACGGATACCTTGGATACCGGGGAACCTTTCCCCACTGGAGGAAAGATCGCTTTACCGCTTGTATTGTAAGCGACACCTGGGACAATGCAGACGGCAAATGGAGGGAACTGTGCAATGTCCCAAACGCCCTCTTTACCGCCCTGACAGATAGCTTTGGAGTGCCCCTGGAGACCGAATCTCATCAGCTGGAACTGGATATAAAACGGGGAGTGGTAACGGGAAGCTGGAAGGCCTTATCCTCTAAAAAGGACGCTCTCCACTGCACCTTTTCCCGCTATGCCGACACCGATACTCTGCACAGAATTGTTCAGCATATCACCATTGAATCTGAGACTGATTCGACCATCAACCTGCTTACCGGTATCGATATGGATCTTTGGAGTCTCAATGGGGACCATTTTTCCACAATAGTGGAAGCACCAGGCGGAGTGGACTTAATCACCGGTGAATCAGGGATCAGGATAGCAGTAAGACAGCTGCTGAGTCCCACCCCTGATTGGAGCGAGGTCTGGAGCAAGAGATGGAGTGAGGCAGATGGCCCCCCGGAGCTGCCCTACACCCTTTCCAGCTTGGCTCAGCCCCGGCTCCACCGCCTTCATCTAAAGAAGGGGGACCGGGCCGAATTTTCGGTCACCATGGTGGTAGTCTCTTCCAGGGATGTGCAGGAACCGGATGCAGAGGCGGACCGGATCATCAAAGAGACAAAGAGCACCGGTTACAAACAGTTACAGCTTCGTCACGAAGCGATATGGGATGCAAGCTGGGAGAAGTACGGAATCGAAATTGAAAGTGATGATAATAGCTGGGGGATTCTGAACTTCAACACCTACCACAACATCATCGCCACTCCGGGCCACACCGACCATCTTCCCATTGGCGCCCGGGGCTTTTCCTGCCAGGCCTACCAGGGGGCCGCATTCTGGGATCAGGAGATATTCAACCTCCCGGGACACATCTATGCGAATCCGGAGACAGCCAGACGTGTTCTCTCATACCGGGCAAAAACTATTGCCGGAGCCCGGGCAAAAGCAAAGAAACTTGGCTTTGAAGGGGCTTTCTTCGCCTGGGTAAGCGGGGATAGCGGTGAGGAACTTTGCCCGGACTACTTTTTTGTTGATGTCCTCACCGGCAGGAAGATTCGTAACCACTTCAATGACTGGCAGATCCACGTAAGTCCCGATATTGCCTACGCCATCGACCAATACTACACCACCACCGGAGATGAGAAATTCTACATCGCAGAGGGAGCCCTCATTCTTCTGGAGGTGGCCAGGTTCATCGCCAGCCGGGTGGTCTACCTGCCCCGAAGAGATCGATACGAGATTCACCAAGTCCTGGGTCCGGATGAGTATCATGAGAACGCCAACAACAACCTCTTTACCAACATCCAGTGCCGCTTTGCGATTGATAAGGCCCTCTCCCTCCTCACCCTCCTGGAACAGGAGTATCCCCACCGCTACCAGGAGCTGCTGAAAGAGCTGAGCCTGAGCCCGGAGGAACGGAGCCTCTGGTTATCTATCCGGGAGAAACTCCATATCCCCGGAGAGGATCCACAAACAAAACTGCTGCCCCAGTTCGACGGCTACTTTCAGCTGGAAGATATTGCTCCCGGGGAGCTGGAAAAGCGGCTCCAGAACCCGGAAGAGTACTGGGGTTGGCCCAACGGCATCGCCTATGAGACTCAGGTGATAAAGCAGGCGGATATCGTTCAGCTCTTCTATCAGCACCCCCGGCTTTATTCGAAGGATCAAATGGAGAAGAATTTCCTGTACTATGAAAAAAGGACCCAGCACCGCTCCTCCCTCAGCCCAGCCATCCACGCCATTGTGGCCGCCCGGCTGGGGATGACCGAAACGGCGTACCGCTACTTCCAGGAAGCGGGCACCATCGATCTCTACAGCTCCAAACCGGGCTATAGCGGGGGAACCTTCATCGGGGGGATTCATACTGCCGCCTGCGGGATTGCGGGACAGATGGCAATTCAGGGCTTTGGAGGCTTCGAAGTTGGGGGGGAGGGGATACACATCTCCCCGGCGCTGCCAAGATTGTGGAAGAAGCTGCGTTTCAACTACACCTACCGGGATTCGGTGATAAGCTTTGAGATTGATCACCAGCGTTTGAAAGCCCGCCATGCATCCGGACTTAGCCCGGTGCTGCTGATACACAAGGGAGGGGAAAGCTATACGATCAGACCGGGAGAGATGGTGGAGGTCCCCCTTGTGTAGAATATCCCTTCCTTGGAAGAGTACGCTGTACGCTTATGCGTTCCGGTAAAAATGCTCCCTGAGTAGCTCCAGATTCAGTTCCGCCGTTGACTCAAGGATAAGATCGGCCCCTTTCAGGTAGCTGCCGATCCCCACAGATATCATCCCGGCATCATTGATGGCATTTACCCCCGCCTGGGCATCCTCAACTCCGATACAGTTTCGGTAGGGAATCCCCAAAAGCTCTGCAGCCATAAAAAACTGCTCCGGATCGGGTTTACCCTTCCTCAGGGCGGCGGGATCGGTAATGACATCAAATTTGTCGGCAAGCTCCAGATACTCAAGGATAGCTCCGGCATTTTTACTGGCCGATGCAAGGGCAAGTTTTACCCCGGAACTACGCAGCTTTTGAAGGAGATCGCCTATCCCGGGAAGCAGATCCTCGGGAGTAATCTGTTTAATCAGCTCTTTATAGTACTCATTTTTTCGGCTCGCCAGGGTGATTTTTTCCTTTTCATCCAGGACTATCCCTTTGCGGCCCAAAAGAAGATCCAGGCTGGCCATCCGGCTTACCCCTTTCAGATTGTGGTTAAACTCCCGGTCGAAGGGGATATCAAGCTCATCGCAAAGCTGCTTCCAGGCAAGGTAGTGATACTCCGCCGAGTCGGTAATCACCCCGTCCAGATCGAAGATAAGCCCTTCCAGTTCCGGCCGGAGGCTGATAACCAGGGGAGCTCCGGAGCTTACCCGATGGGCTTTACCTTCCAGGTAAATAGTTATCTCCCTGCCCCGTTTCAACTGAAAAGCGGCCTCCTCCCTTCCGATGGTAACCTTTAACGCCCCATCTCCCTTTCTAAGGGTAAAAGAGAGACTCTTCCACGGATCGGGAAGGGCGGGGGAAAAGTGAAACTCCCCGTCCCGGTCCCGGAAGCCTGCAAAGCCGTAGACCATACTGATCCAGCTTCCGGCCATCGCCGCAGTATGCACCCCATCCTTTACATTGCCGTTCACATCGTCCAGATCCATCCGGATACTCTTTATAAAGTGGCGGTAAGCGGTCTCCCGATAGCCAAGCTCTGCTGCCATCACCCCCTGGATACAGGGGCTCAAGGAAGAGTCTGCGGTAGTCAGAGGATCGTAATAGTCGAAGTCCCGCTTCTTCTCAGCCCGGCTGAAGTAGTGCCCAAGAAGCATCTGGGCAAGTACCAGGTCCGCCTGCTTCAGAATCTGGTAGCGATAGATGGTAAGAGGATGATAATGGAGCAGCAGGGGCCGCTTCTCCGGAGGTATTGTATCAGCTTCCCACCTCTCCTTTTTTAGAAAGGAGTCGTCCTGGGGGTGGACTCCCAGCGCCTCATGGTAGGGAAGATAGAGAGCCTCGGCAGCATCGCTCCACCGCTTTGCTTCAGCTTCTTCAAAGCCCGTCTTCTTTACAAAGGTTTTCCACTGCTCCGGATCGCTCTCCTCCAGCTGTTTGAGAAAACGGATTGCGTAGCGGAAGTTCTCCCGGGCCATGATATTGGTGTAGTAGTTGTTGTTCACCAGGGCGGTATACTCATCCGGACCGGTGACACAGTTGAAACAGAAAGCATTATCCAAGCTAGGGATGTAGTCCCCCAGATCGAGCCAGAACCTGGCGGTCTCGATGAGGATCTCACATCCCCGGGGGAGAAAATCCCGATCTCCCGTCGCATCCAGGTAGCGGGCCACAGCGTAAGCGATATCAGCGTTGATGTGGTATTGAGCGGTACCGGCAGGGAAAAATGCGGAAGCCTCATTCCCGTTTATGGTCCGCCAGGGGAAGAGAGCCCCTTGCCGGGCAAGCTGGGCCGCCCGCCCCCGGGCCTGGGGGAGTTTCTCATACCGGTAGAGGAGGAGGTCCCGGGCGATATCGGGCCGGGTATAGGTGAAGAACGGGAGGGCGTAGATCTCGGTGTCCCAGAAGTAGTGCCCCTCATACCCTTCGCCGGTAAGCCCCTTGGCAGGCAGAGAGGCAGTACCTCCCCTGCCTGCTCCTTGAAGAAGATGAAAAAGGTTAAACCGGATGCTCTGCTGCACCTCCGGATCATCCTCCACCTTGATATCCCCATCCTCCCAGAATGCGTCCAGAAATGCTCTCTGGTCCCCAGCGATAGCATCAAAACCCTTTAGAGCAGCTCCATGGACCGCTTCATCAACCCCTTCAGCCAGCTTCTCCTCCTCCCCGGCGATACCGTCAAACCAGCCTGCGATGGAGACCATCTCCAGCTGCTCTCCCTCCTGCAGAAAGAGACTTCCCGTCGAGGAGGCCCACGCCTCCCCGGAGAGAAGGCTCACCTCCACTTCTTTATTCCCGGTGGAGGTGAAGCTGTTTTTCATGGCAGAAGCGAGCCGAAGTCCCGAGAGAGTGGTAAAATGGTTCATCAAAAGAAGCCCCTTTCCCGTCTCAACCGAAGAGGTGCCGAAGTCCCCCGGCAGGATATGGCTTCCTGTTCTGGGATCTTCCCCGGCACTCAGGTTGGTAACATCACCATTTAATAAAGCCCGGAGAGAGAGAGAGCCGCTCCCCTGCTCCATGCGCACCCGGTAGCGAATCAGCAGCAGATGCTTCTCTTTGTAGGGGCAGAGCCGCTCACTCTCAATTCTCAGAAGGGGGCCGCCCTCTCCCTCGGGCTTCCAGTTAAGGGTCCGGAAGAGGATCCCGCTGCGAAGGTCCAGACTTCGCCGATAATTACTGATGGATTTTTTATCAGGAATGAAGGACTTTCCCTCAAAGCGAAGCTCTATCTCACTCGCATCACTGCAGTTAAGGATTGTTTGATAACGATCCGCATAGCCGTATGCCCGCTCTCCGTAGATAATGGGCCGGGATTCATAGAAACCGTTGATATAGGTTCCCCGCCACCAGGAAGCTGCCCCCTCCTCATGGCAACCCCGGACCCCAAGATAGCCGTTAGCCAGGGTGAAGAGGGTCTCCTTGGCAGGAAAGGTCTCTGGCGAAAACTGCTCCTCCAGGATTATCCAGGGATCAATATCAAATAGGTGGGATCGCATCGGTTTTCTCCTTCAGTTCATCATTGCACACGGTTGCATAAGCACTCTTTAACTGTAAAGCTCCTGGGATGGGCTGTCAAGCGTTAAGAGAATTGATATAATGCAGCTATGATAGATAGCCCTGCCGGATATTGTATACTCCCTGGATGAAGAGGGGCGGTTCAACTTTGTAAACAACTCCATAACCTCAAGCAGATCCAGGGATCGATCATTTCCTATGGAGAATGGAGAGATTGAGGTGAAGCTGTCAGAAAAGAGCAGCTTTGACTAGACCCTGGAGGTACGGGACAACGGGGTGGGGATGAAAGATGCGGAAGAAGGCAGCGGTCTGGGTACCAAACTGATCTACAGCCTGACAGAGCAGCTGCATGGAGATATCACCCGGATTGATGGAGACGGGACCGATTTTCGAGTCTCTTTTTCGACCCGTCTCGCATGATGCCTCTCCTATTGCGTCTGTAACAGATCCCGACCAATCGTCCCGAGGAGAGAATCAACATATCCCGGGGCATTGATCCTCTTCAGATCACTGCGGCAAAACTCCAGATTCTCCTGAAGCTTGACCCCATCCTCCTCCGCTTCCGGCTGTCCTGAGGCCAGCACCGACTCTATATAGGCAATCTCCTGCTCAAGATAGTGCGCTTCCCGGGCATGATACGCCTCAAGACGCTCCCGGTACCAATCGGCCTGAAGTACCGCATCCCGGTCAAAGAGCCTACGAAAGGAAGGGGAGTCCAGAGTGAGGCCTTCCCAGGACCCCTCCGCCATTATGTGGAGCAGCGCTTTCAGTGGAGGTATCGCCCCCTCAACACTACCATCATCAATGTATGTTCGCGCAACCTTTTGTTGTGTTTCCACAATGTTATTGATGCCGTCTACATATTCTTCCATCCCCTGCAGCTCCGGCTTGAGCATCTCGTCGGAAAAGACAAGGGATGGAGAGTCAAAAACCCTCCCGAAAAAGTTCACTGCAAACTCCCGGGTCACCCGATATCCCAGGCGACCGGCATGGATACTCTTCCCCTGGAATGAAAAATCCTCAAGTTTCTCAAAGTATCCGTTTTCAATAAGAAACTTTGGCTCTCTCTCCTGGGGACTCAACCGGGACCATAGCTCGGGAATAAGCAGACTTATGTCGTGATCTACCTGGAACTGGGATCCGATAAATCCTGCGGCGGTGGAGAAGCCGTTGTATCCGGTAAGGATGTAGGAGAGCAAGGCATTATTGAGATCGCTTGTCGGTACCAGAGCGTTGAAAGGACCCTTTGTGAGTGCACCTTCAGAGCCCGCACCGGTTGTGGAGGGTGACTTACCGGTCAAGCTCGCCACAAAATCCATAAACAGCTCCGGTAGCTCCTGATAGTGAATTGGCCCATAGACCGACAAGGGACGAATACCGGCCTTGTGATCGGGAGGATTGTTCCTCCGGCCGGGCAGAACTGCATTGATAGGATGGTACACCGGCCTGTTTGCAGGAATTTTACGGTAAAGCCGGGTACCCACATCGGCAATGTAGCGATCCATCGGATTAAGCCGTGCAGGATCAACCTGCAGATACCGGGGGTTTTTGGAGGGAGCGCCCTCATAGATCCGGGGATGAGAAGAGAGGACGAAGAATTGAGACTCCTGGTCATCGATAACCCCATTAATCAGCTCTCTCACCGGCTGGGTGTACTCGGTAAACTCCAGGGTGTGATTCCGGAAATCCAGCGCCCGCTCACGCTTTTGGGGCTCGAAGTTGGAGACAAATACCGGTGATGTGGAGAGGTCCTGCTCTGCCTGCTTGTCGTATCCCCTGTTGACCGCCTCATCGGGGCGCTGGAAAAAGCGGGATTCACAATTTTCAGTAAATTTAACACTGCGATTGTCGTAGTCAGGATTGAGTTCCCCCTGGAGCTGGTCCCGGGGAACCACCACGGAGACGGAAATATCATCTTCCCACTGCACCTTTTTGGAGGGGATATAATCCTGCCGCAATTTATGGGTCCAGCCTGTGCCATCCAGCTGCCTTCCAACCCGGAGATAACTCCCCAACACAGGCCGCCCCTGAAACTTGAGAATATTCCCCGACGAGCCGTTCACCACATCCACGCTGAACTTTTCCCGCCATCTTTCACCCCACTCCTCGTGATAGAAGCGCTTCACCAGGAAAACCAACGCCTTGATCCGGTGAGGAATCGACTCAAGCCATCGGTTGAACTCATCTCTGTTCTCACTACTCGGCGTAAGGAGCTTTATGACTGATCCCAGGCTGCGTCTATGTGAGAGTACCGACCGGCTTACGTGACTTTTCCCATCGGGGGGATCAATAAAGCGATCGCTGTAGTCACGATTGATTATCTCTTCCACACAATCCATATCCTCCTTGTAGTCGGCAATAAAAAAGGGAGTAAAGTGGATTGCGTCCCAGATTGACTTGGATATTTCCGACTTGCCGCCGCCGGATACGGTACAGGGCTTGTGGCAGAGGGTGCCCTCGGCTACGGTTCCCACAAGACGCCACGCATTGGACCCAGGGTGCTGCTCCATATGTATCTTGTACCCCGTGGGATGGATGTAACAGCAATCAGGAAGAACCTGAATGATCTGTTCCCTACCCTTTTCATCACTCCACCGGGCGGTTTGATCATCGAGATCAATCACTGTATCTTCCGGTACATAGATGATTTCAGGATAGCGTCTGTCAATAGCATACCCCTCCGGCTGCTGTTCTACAGAGTCTCCCATGATCTTTTTTAGATCCTTGATTGTATGTTCCCGGGAATTCAGATTACTGTCGGGAACAAATTGCATTCCCAGATTGTAGCACGGGAAAGCGAGCGCTCCTCCTGCGTGCTCTTCCTCGGTCATGCCAAAGAGGTTTGCCGAGTAACTGATCTGCGTCTTGATCTCCTTCTTGGAGTAGCCGAAATAGTTATCAGCGATGAGGGTGACTATGATACCCCGTTCGTCCCTGGCGGTAATTTTAAATGGGGTACCGTCATTGTAGAGTTCATCGGGATCGCTCCAGCACATTCCATCCCGTAGTTGCCGTTCTGTAGCTTTGTCCCGGTGGGGCAGGCCAAGATCCTTTTTCTTCAGTGTTGTGAGATGGGTTGCCAGAATGATGCATCCCGTGTGGCCCGTCCAGTGAGCCGGGTCGAGGGCACTGTCGTTTCGGGGGATATAGGGGTCCCCAGCGTTTCCAAAGATCGATTCAACAAAATCAAGATTGGAAACCAGGGTTCCAGGTGCAAAAAAGCGGATCTCCATATATCGTTCCCGCAGGATATCTTCTATCCCGGGCTGTACCAGAGGCTTTAGGAGGAGGCTGATAAAGCGCCGTGCAGGCTCCTCGGCATGGGCGGTGAAGGGGAACTGTGCCAGATCATCCGGTGGATTGAGAGCCGCTTCCAGCAAACGGGCAAAGGCTATCTTCGGGACAACCTTTTTATCCAGAGGAACCGGAAGTCCCTCATCTGCAACATGGAATACACCCTTGGTGGTGCGACGATCGTGCTTGGGGTTGTGGAGTACTCCCTGCTTGATCCGGTAGGAATGGACAATATCGGTATGAAACTCGTGGCCATCCGGCGGCAGAGACAACTCTCGAGCCAGACCGTACTGGTCCAGCACAAATGTATTACCCGGTAAACGTGGTACCGCCTCAACATCCTTAAGATCACCCAGATAATCATCAAGAAATCCCTGAATCCGTTGATCCGCTGGCGGCAGGTACTGATCCAGAAGACGGTTTTTCTGGCGAAAATTTCGAACCAGCCCTTCTGATAGATGATCGGTGTACCCATCAGTCTGTGGTACCGCCGAGAGTCCATGGGTTGCCAATTTAACATTAAGGTAGTTTACCACCTGTTGACGATGTTCAGGATCTGCATGCGGGAAATCCAATCCCGGGTTCACATTTCTATATGTCTGCATCTTCTTCATGTTCTTTCCCCCTAGGGATGCTATTTTCCACGTAATAGCTAATGTATCAACCATTACAGCGCTTTTAGCGGCATTTTTTCTGTTTCCAAGCAGCTCTGGGTAGGTGATACATTTAGTTGATAAATACAGTAGTTGCATTTATCAACTAATTATGATATCTTCTCCTTATGACAGATACTGATATCCGAAGTTTCAGATCCGACCTGCGGCGGGTTGAACGCTCCCTGTTGGAAAACCTGAAGGGCGAAAGCGAGTGCTGCGGGATAAGCTTCAATGAGTGCCACATTCTCATGGAGCTGGATAGTGGTGAAAGCTGCGATGTCACCTCCCTGGCAGAAAGGCTCAGGATGGACAAGACAATCATCAGCAGAACTGTGGAGAGCCTGGTTCGTAAAAAATTTGTCGACCGATGTGAATCCCCGGAGGATCGTCGAAAGAAGATGCTCGCTCTTACTCCCTGGGGAGAAGAGCAGGTTTCTTCCATCAACCAGCTGATGAATAGTAAATACCGGGAGCTCTTTAGCGAACTGGAGAATTCGGGGGCTGTGAAAACAGTTTCTCATGCAGCCCGGCTTCTCGCAGATACCCTGGAGCTCTGGCAGGGGAAAGCTTCCCCCATCTCCAGCTGCTGCAAAGGAGGAAAGGGATGAGCCAGGTGACAAGTCTCAAGACAAGATGGAGCGTTCTAGATTATCTCGGCGGCCTTCGGGCCTATCTTGGTATAGCCAGAAACAGCTATTCGGTAGAACCCGGGCTCTACAGGATTGGAAATCCTGATGAAGAATCCCCGGTTTTTATAAGCGCCAATTACAAACTGAGTCTGGATCATCTCCGGAGAAGCCTCAAGGGCATCGACAGCTGGATTCTGGTGATAGATACCAAAGGGATCAATGTGTGGTGCGCCGCCGGGAAAGGGAGTTTCGGCACCGAAACGCTCCTTGTTCAAATTACCGCATCCCGGCTGGATGAGGTGGTGAAGCACCGTAAACTGATTCTCCCTCAGCTGTCAGCACCAGGGATCGATGGCGGAGCGGTAAAACGGGAGAGTGGCTTCGCTGTACAATTCGGACCGGTGGAGGCGAGGAATATTCCCGCCTACCTCTCGGCGGGATGTAAAGCAAGTAAAGAGATGCGGATAAAGCGCTTCTCCCTTTCAGAAAGATTTCTGGTATCCCTGACCCATTTCGCTCAGGGTCTATTGGTCGCCCTTGCTGTGGCGCTCCTGTTCACTTTACTGGACAAGCTCTTTGGTCAGGGGGCTTTACTGGGCCCAAAGGCGGGGGCGGGGCTGAAAACAGGACAAGGGCTTATTTTTTTAGAGACCTTTTTTGGCAATACCATCCTCAGTCTCTCTGCCCTCTTTGCCGGAACAATCCTGATCGGAATTCTGCTGCCAATTCTCCCGGGCAGAGCCTTTACGATAAAAAGTATTGGACCGGCCCTGCTTTTCTCATGCATCTTCTGGTTTATCCCAGAAATTGGAGGAACTTCAGAAGCCGGTTTACGTTTTGGGCCGGGGCTCTACAGAGGAGCAAAACTCCTTATCTTCTCTATGCTCATCTGCTGGCAGGGACTCAACCTCACCGGCAGCAGCACCTATACATCCCTCTCAGGGGTCCAGCGGGAGATGAGCATTGCTGTTCCGGCCATAGTAGCATTAATCGTAACTGGAATCGGAGGAATTATCATCGGAGGTATACTGATATGACCTATCTTAGAAATGTTACCACCCTTAGTTACCAGAGAAGCCTTTGCATCGGCTGTGGAAAGTGCCTGGAAGTGTGTCCCCAGGGAGTCTTTGAAATGAACAGGGGAAAAGCGGTACTAATAGAACGGGATAAGTGCATGGAGTGTGGAGCTTGTATGCTCAACTGTCCCTCTGGTGCACTAGAAGTGGAAAAAGGAGTAGGTTGCGCATTGGCGGTGGTCTATTCAAAGCTGAAGGGGCTGGATGAGATCACCTGCGACTGTGGTGGCTCTAGTGATAAACGGGGAGCCTCTCCTGCTGGCTGCTGCGGTCAGTAAGGCTTACTTATGCAGTTTCAACAAGGTTGGAGCTTCAAGGTAAGCTGTACCTGGAGACAATTTTCACCACCAGATCCGGGGCTCCGACACATCCCGCCTCGGCCAGCTTTTCCGGATTGCAGACCACTGAAATATCCGGCTGGATTACAAGATTGGGAGAAAAAACAGCCTGCCAATAGCTCCTTGCCAAAAAAAGCCGATTATAGTAATCTTCTTTCACCTTGCCGGCGTGGCGAAATTGGTAGACGCAGCAGACTCAAAATCTGCCGCCTTCACGGGTGTATCGGTTCAAGTCCGATCGCCGGTAATATTTGCCTTCATTACGTAAAAGCCCCCAATTTTGGGGGCTTTTTTTCCAAAGGTTCCTCATGCTGCGGAGGGGCAAGCTAAAGGATTAAACCAAGCCTCCAAGCAGAGTTTCCCACAAGCCAAAAGCCCTTCTCATCACCGCTCCCGAATCCGAAAAGTGCGCTCCAGCTGACCCCTCACCGAAGGCATCTCCCTGCCGATGTCGGCGTTGATGTAGGTGGGGTCGCAGACCAGGAACCGGCTCCCCTCCACATTCACCGTATCCCCCGAAACAGATGAAGGAAAACGAACCGCAGTGGCCAGGTGGCCGGGATAGTCGAGTCCGGCGGTCTCCAGCCTCAGAAGGCGGCGCACCAGGTAGGTGTAGAAGATGGAGCGGTCGTCGCAGTCGCTTTTATCGTAGTGAAGGATCTCGTCGGGGTTCATTAGTTTTTCCCGGTCAAACTGATCCTGGTCGGTCTGGTACTCGAAGGCGGTCTGAACAAATCGGATCAGCAAGTTGGCGCCATCGGAAGGGCTGCGGCCCCGAAGAGGCGCTGATCACTCCTTACCAGGAAGTAAGCCCGGCTCCTGGTGAAGGCGAGGCTGGTGGCGTAGCCCGATTTGGAGAGAACAAACCAGGAGAAGAGGGTCGCCTCATCGGGCTTCCGGGGATAGATCCGCTCTCCGATCCGCCGGATAAGGAGGGCGTAACCCCAGTCATTGAGATGGAGTTGATCCCGGAGACTGCCTATCTGTTTCACCAGCGGCTCGTGGTCACTTGAGGCGAGGGACTCCCAGAAATCGGCAATACTCTGTTGAAGGATGGGACGGGAGAGGGAGATCGCCATTTTTCTGGGATAACGCAGCTCCAGCTCCCGGCCGTAGAAATCGATCCGCAGGAGCTGGGAGTCGCTGGGGACGGGGACCGCTGGGCCGGGGATGAGAGGCCGCTCCACCCGGTTTTCTGGATCCTGGGTTTCGGGCTGGGACTGGGGATCGGGCTGGGGCTCGGGCCGGGGCTCGGGGCGCACTGGTTCCGGTGCAAGCTTCAGCTTATCCACAGCAGGATCCCTGGGTGCAGGCTTCGGCTGCTCTGTTTCGGGCTCCCGGGGGGCGGGTCTGGGCTGCCCCGGTTCAGGAGCTGGCTCACGCTCCGGTTTCGGTGCTGCGGGCCGGGGAGATTCAGCATCCGGCGTCCCGGGCCGGGGAAATTCTTCCGGATCGGGGGTGAAAACCGGGGGATCCTCCGGTTTTGGAGCAACATACTGCTCCTCCCCCTCCTCGGGGTTAAGGAGCTTCGCTTCCCGCTTCAGGAAAGCGGAAAAGGCACGGTCCTGTTCACTCAGGTATCGGGAAAACTGCCGATTCTGCTCTTCCTGCCACGCTTTGAAGTCTCCTCCGTAGCGGCTCTGAGCCACCAGGGAGTGAGAAAGGAGGAGAAGAAGGATCATTATCAAGAGAACGGTCAACATGCTTGTCTTCTTCTTCATACCTATAGCATAATACAGGGGAGAGGGAAAAATGCAAATTCCGATACTTTTTTTACTCACTTCTCTTCTCTCTGGCGGCCTGGCGATGATCCTGAAGAAATTCCCCCATCCCGGGATTGTCAAAGCGGGTCTTGGGGCCACCCTTCTCCTCTGGAGCGGCGCCACCCTCTATCTCCTCTGGAAGGGGGGAGTGGCGGTTCTGGCCGGAGAGGTGCTGAGCCTTGGAGCCGGGGGATGGGAAGCGCCCCTGGGGATAGAGCTGGTTTTCGATATCATCAGCCTGGGTGGAAATGGTCTGATTTTCCTGGTTGCCTTTCCTGTGCTCCTCTACGCCTGGGGGGACAAAACCGGCAGCGGAGACTTCTTTTTCTACGCCTGGTTTTTCCTCGCCGCCTGTCAGGGGGTGGTGATGGGGAGGGATCTCTTCTCCATCTTCGTCTTCTTTGAGATTATTGCCATCTCTGCCTACATCCTCATCGGTCTGAAAAAAGCACCCAGAGCCATCCTCTCCGGATTCCGTTACCTCCTGGCCGGCACGGTGAGTATTTTCTTCTACCTGATAGCCCTTTTCCTTATCTACCGCAGCACCGGGAGCCTTCAGATCCCGGTAACCGCCACAATGGATCTTACAAGACCGGCCCTCGCCCTGGCTGCAGCGGCCCTTCTCTGCGGGATAGGTACCCGGATGGCCATCTTCCCCTTCCACGGATGGCTTCCCGAAGCGCACTCCATGGCGGTTCACCCCGTCTCCGCCCTTCTTTCTGGGCTATTGATCAAGATTCCCATCTTTCTCCTCTTCCGGCTGGCTCCCTTCTTTGGCTCTGGGCAGTTTCCCGGGCTCCCTTTCCTGTTGATGGCTGGCGGTGCAATCACTGCACTCTACGGGGGGCTCAAAGCGCTGCTTCAGGAGGATGGGAAGAAGCTGCTCGCCTACTCTTCGATCAGCCAGATGGGCTTTCTCCTGGCTGGCTACGGGGCCTTGATCGCTCCGGGGGCAAAAGTCTCGGGAGCCGGAGGAGCAGGTTTGATCCTCTTTCTTCACATGGTAAGCCACGGCCTTTTCAAGCCCCTCCTTTTTCTGGCAGTGGGAAGCTTCGCAGTGGCATCGGGGAGCAGAAACCTTTCGGATTTCCGGAGAGCCTTCGGATCTGGAAAAGTCAATCCTCTCTGGCGAGGAGCAGCCATTATCGGCGCCCTCTCCCTGGCGGGGCTGCCCCTCACCGGCGGCTACATCAGCAAACAGCTCCTCTCGGGTCTCCTCTACCCCTTTCCGGTAGTTGCAGCCCTGCTCACAGCAGCGTCGGTTCTAAGCGGAGCCTATGTTGTCAAGCTCCTGGCTGCCCTCTTCCCGGGACCGAAAAAGTCGACAACGGGTACTAATAAAATCAGCCCCATTCCGGGAACCGAACTGCTTCCGGTCCTGCTTACAGGAGCGGGGATTATCCTCTCAGGAACGCTTCTCCCCCTGCTCTTTCAAAACCTCTTATCCGACCTGATCCCCGGAGCGGCAAAGCTCTTCAAGCCCGATTATCTTCTCAAGCAGGCTCTGATTTTATCGGGAGCTCTCCTACTCTACTTCCTGAGCCGCATCACCCGGGCACGGGAGCTTTTAAGACCCTTGGGAAAACGCTCCCTGGGGACAGACGGAACGGTAACAGCTGTCACCGGGGGATTTTTGGGGCTCTTTCTGCTGCTCCTGTTTTAGCGTTCCGGGAGAGGAGATTGACAGCAGGCCCCTGGGGGCATAGCATATAGGCATGATGAAAAACATCCTCCGGCACATCATAGCCCTGCTCCTGGCCCTTTCTCTGGTGCTGGTTCTGGTAATCTCCCTGACAAAGGGAGGCGGCTGGCCCGATCTCCTGCAGAGCCGGATCATCGCCAACGGAGTGGCGGACACTGGGGCGGGAAACCTGGTAGCTTCGGTCTACCTGGGCTACCGCGCCCTGGACACCCTGGGAGAGACGATCGTTCTCCTGTTGGCGGTAAGCGGACTGCTCTACATCATCAAGGAGAAAAAAAAGTGAGCACCACCATGGCAGACATGGAGATCTTCAATATCATCCTCATCGCCATCCTTTTTGGAGTGGGGATTTGGGGGCTTCTGGCTTTCAAGAATCTGATCAAGAAGGTGATCGCCCTCAGCATCCTCAACAGCGCAGTGGTAGCTCTCTTTATTGTCGGTGCCGCAGTTTCCGGAGACACGGCGCCGATCATGGACCGGTCCAAAGCAGCCTTTGTTGATCCGATCCCTCAGGCTTTGATGCTCACCGCCATCGTGGTTGGTTTTTCCCTCACCGCCGTAGGCCTGGTTTTTGTGGTAAAACTCTTTGAATCCTATAAAAGTCTGGATATCGATGTGATTGAGAAAGCTATCCGGGATGCTGATGAGTGATCTGTCCGGAGGATTCCTGGCAAGCCCCCTTAGCCCGGTGATTATCTCCTTCTTTGCCGGAGCTGCAGCCCTTCTTTTGAAGGTCTTACGCAATCGGGAGGATCAGGAGCCAGGCAGCACGAAGCGCATAGAAGTAAGGATGCGGGCCTTCGGCAGAGGGATCTGGATTATTCTCATCCTCTGGGTCGCATTTACCGCCGCC
>CAYMWV010000008.1:0-7344 GCA_964394395.1 uncultured Sediminispirochaeta sp. | reverse complement strand
CTTCGGCAGAGGGATCTGGATTATTCTCATCCTCTGGGTCGCATTTACCGCCGCCACCCTCCTTGCCGGGGCGACCCGGTTCCGGATAGAGGGGCCTGTAACGGTGTATCCCGGGGGGTGGAGTGAGCCCCTGGGGATCGGCTTCGTCATGGACGCTCCGGCCCTGGTGATGGAGCTGCTCATTTTCCTGGTCGCATCCACATCCCTCCTCTTCGCCTCCGGTAAAAAGGAGTATGGGCAGGAGTACGGGCCCGGGTTTTTCTTCTTTGCCTGGTTTCTTATAGCCTCCGGTCAAGCAGTTGCCACCGGAGCAGATCTCTTTACCATCTTTGTCTTTTTCGAGGTGCTGGCCGTATCGGCCTATATCCTGATCGCCTGGAAGCGGAAGGCCCGGGCGGTTTTTGCCGCCTTTCGCTACCTCATCCTTGCCACGGTGAGTATTGCTTGCTACCTGATAGCTATTTACATCCTCTACCGCCACACAGGAACCCTCTCTATCAGACTGATTATTGAGAGAGGTGCCGGTATTCCCAATGAAGCGGCAGCCCTGGCAGCCGGGGCGATCATAACCGGGCTGGCCACCAGAATGGCCATCTTCCCCTTCCACGGCTGGCTCCCGGAAGCGCATTCGATTGCCCCCCATCCGGTTTCGGCCCTCCTGTCGGGGATGGTGATCAAGATCCCCCTCATCCCCTTCATCCGGATTGCCCCCCTCTTTACCGGAGTTCTGCGGCTCCGGGTGGGAACGGCGATCCTGATCATGGGCAGCATTACCGCCCTCTTCGGGGTGATCCTGGCCCTGCAGCAGCGGGATGCAAAGCGGCTTCTGGCTTACCACTCCATAAGCCAGATAGGCTTTATCGCCGCAGGGTTTTCCCTGCTTTTTCTTGATAGCGGGGCGGGCATGGCCGGTGGAGTTGGCAATACCGGAGCGGCAGCGGCTCTTTTTCACGCCTTTAACCACGGAGTCTTCAAATCCCTCCTCTTCCTCTCTGTTGGAAGGGTCTGCGACCGGCTAGGCAGCCGGGATCTCTACACCATCCGGGGCGCTGCGGGCAGCTCACCGGGGTGGTTTATCCTCTATCTGGTGGGAGCCTTTTCCATCGCAGGGATTCCTCTGTTCAGCGGTTATGTGAGTAAAAGTCTCATCGCCGAGGCTCTGTACCCCTACCCGGTGGTGTGGTATCTCCTTTTGGCAGCCTCGGTTGGAACGGTGGCATCTTTTATCAAGCTGGGAAGGATTTTCCTCCCCGGCAGCAAGCCCGGCAGAAAACCTGGCAAGCCCCCCGGTAGCAACCCCGGGAGTCCCCCCAGCTCAGGCGGAGATCTTCTCAAAGGTGAGCGAAAGAGCAAGCCCGCAGAGCTGATTGCAGCGACCATCCTGGCCCTTACCGCTTTCTTCACCGGGACCTTTACGAAGGGGCTCTTTCTGCTGGGCAAGATGCTTACCGGGACAGCAGCTTTTAAAGGGGAAACAATCACCTATATCTGGAAGGGTTCCAGCCTGGCAAAACAGGGGATGGTGACGGCCGGGGGGATCATCCTCTATCTTCTCATCACTACCGGGCCGGGAAAGGCGCTGGCCCACCGGATACGAAGCATACCCGGCACGAGCGATGCCCATATACGAAGTATGACTGCCGCCTTGCTTATCCTTTGGCTATTTTTCTTTTGACATAAGCGCCCAGTGGTACTACAGTTACTTCATGAACAAGACAAAGAAACATCTGGCCCGGCGACTGGTACTCTTTATCTACATCAGTATCCTGATAGGCGCCGCTCTCTACTCGATACTGGTTCCCATGGCGCTGAACTTTGACCGGACCACAACAATTGACTTCTTTAGAAAGAAGTTTATCACCGTAGGCAGCATGTCCATTCTGGCTACCTGGATTCTCTACATCCTTTACCGGCCGGTACAGCGCTGCATCACTCTGGGCACCTGCCAGGCCGACGGATCGCCCCTTTACCAGAAGGCCCGGAAAGCTTTGACTATCCTGCCCCGATTTATCTTTGCCGTGGGAGCGCTCAGCTACAGCCTGGGAGTGGTGATCAGCCTGGGGCTGGATGCGGCGAAAGGGGCAATTCCGCCGATGAATATCGCCGTCGGTAACTTTATTGCCGCCTTTATATGGGGATTTGTAAACGGAATCATCACCGAGAGGATTGTCAACATCATCCTTATCGAGTCGAAAACGGAGCTGAAAATCGAGGATATGGAGGGGAAGAAAGCCTACTCCTCCATCACCCACCTCTTTCTGCCGATTGCCATTATCCTTACCTGGCTCCTCTCCTACACGGTGATCACCTTTCTCTTCTCCGGCTCCACCACCTTGACGGGGATCACCTGGAAGCTTGCTATCTATCTTGCCATCTCCCTCTTCCTCTCTTTTCTGATCTTTACCGAGTTCAGCCTCTCCCTGAAGAACCTGCAGGCCCAGATAAGCAAACTTTCCGGTGAGAAAATGGATCTGAGCCAGAAGATCTACATCACCAGCTTCGATGATATCGGCACCATTACCGAGGGAATGAACCGGATCATCGGGAACCTCCACTCCACCTTCTCCCGGGTCCGCCGAGCCACAGGAGAGGCGTACAGCTCCAGCAGTCATGCAGGAGAAGCGGTAGGCCAGGGACGGAGAAGGATAGAAGAGATGAACAGCCTAATGGCAGAGATGGAGTCAGGCTTCCAGGATCAGATTGGCACCACCAAAGAGACCGGGAGCACTGTTTCAAGGACCATCGGCAGCTTTGACGAGATTATGTCCCGGATGGATGAGCAGGCCGAACAGGTAAACCATATCGCCGATGAGCTGAAGAAGATGATTACCCACATGGAGAGTGTTTCCGGCAAGGCGAGCCAGGCGGACGAGATGTTTCGTATGATTGGAGAGAAGCTGGACAGTGGAAGCCGGGAGGTAAATGAGACTGCCGAAGAGATTGAGGGGATCAACTCTGCAGGGAAAAAGGTGGCCGAAACCCTGTCGGTGATCAACGACATAGCAGACCGGATCAACCTCATCTCCATGAACGCCGCCATTGAATCAGCCAAGGCGGGAAGTGCCGGCAAGGGCTTTGCAGTGGTCGCCTCAGAGATCAGGAAACTGGCGGACAACACCTCCGGCGAGACAGATGCGATCGCCCGGCAGATTGAGTCGATGCAGGCCATCACCGAACAGGGGCTGCGCCGCTTTGCCGCCCTGGGTTACAACCTGCAGGAAATTTTCTCCACCGTGGAAGAGACAGGAAAATCGGTAGCGGAGATTACCGAGAGCAGCCTGGAGATGGCAAGCCGGGGCCGGGATGAACTGACGGAGGTGCAGGAGCTGGTGGAGCTCACCGGAACCTTGAAAGGGGAGACGGAGAAACAGAAGGAGGCAAACCGTAACCTGAAGTCCGCCACCGATACCCTCTCAGAGGCATCCCAGAAACTGACTGAACTGCGCTCCCGGATGAAAGAGGGGATCGATGCCATTGAAGGGGCTTTTGAAAACATCAGCAGCGATTACGAGAAGAGTCACAGCTCCAACCGGGAGTTGGAGGAGCTGGTGGAGAGTTTCAAGATTGATTAGCCAGGACTATTGTTGAGGGCGCCGAAAAGCTGGGCTAAACATAAGGAATAGTGCAAAGAGCACCAGCACCCCAACCGAAACATACAAAGGCACCACACTTCCCCCGGTACTCATGGGCAGCACCGGCAGCACCCCCAGGGTGGTATTGCTTGCGGCATGGAAGAGATGGACCAGCAAGAGGCTCCCTCCGGTGCGATTGTAGAGCCAGGTGATCACCACCGCAAGGGCCACATCCTGGAGCACAAAGAGGGGAAAGGGGATCGCCTGATGAAAGTTGCCGGGCATAGAAAAGAGGGGCAGGTGCCAGATCCCCCAGATAAAACCGACCACAAGGCTCGCCTTTACGGGGCCCAGGGCGCTTTGCAGCCGGGGCAACGCAAAACCTCGCCAACCCGTCTCCTCCCCGGCCACGCTGAAAAAGAGCACATAGAGAAACACAGGCACAATAAGATAAAGCTGGGCAGGATCGTTCCAGACCAGTGTCTTCCCTCCTCCGATGGCAATCTGCACGGCAATAGCGACTCCCGCCACCAGAACCGTGGTAAAGAAGGCAAAAAGGTACCAGCGGATACCCACCCGCCACTTCAAAAGCGGGGTAAGCAGCTCTCTCAGCCCCTCAGGCCCGGACCAGCGCCCCTTCAATGCTGAAAGGACGAGCGCCGAGAAGAGGGGGGCAAAGGTGCCGATAATCCGGAGCAGGGGGATGGAGCGGCCCAGGAGTACCGGAATAAACCAGAGGCACCAGGAAATGAGGAAGGTGAGAAGAAAAAAGAGGATAAGATCCCGGAAGAGTGATTTCCCATCATTCATAGCTACCTGAGCAACCATCCATAGTCCTCTCTGCAATCAACAATGAAATCAACATATACTGTCGAGTCCTTGATCTGATATAATAGCAGGTATCGTATAGCAACAACCATCTTGTGATATTTATTGAAGGGAATATAATCTCTATCAAGAAAAGGGAAGCGTTCCGGCATGGATGAAAGGCTGCGAATAGCATCCAGCCATTCGGTTTTAATACTGTGCGCAGCAACAGCATATTTTTGGCTATTGATACCAACGTTTTATCATTGCTTACCAATGCTGCATCATTACGCCTCGCAAGAACCGCATAAAAGAGATCGTCCAGCAGATCCACTTCTTTTTTTATCTCCCGCTTATCTATCTTTTCCAATAATGCTCTTCTGCGTTCAATATTGGGCTCTTCCATCTGTAAACCTTTTTCCAATAAAGAAATCACCTGTTGCGCAATTGTTCTGTTTTCTTTTTTTGCAGTGAAAGCTATTTTCTTATAGATATCTTCCGGGCAGTTCCGTACCTGTAATAAGGGCATACACAACCTCTGCATACAATATACAGCCAATTGTATGCCAGGCCAACTCTTTTTCGATCTTCATCAGCTTAGCAGGTAGACAGCCCCCATCAGGAGTGAACCTGATAAGTGAAGAGCAAGGACCTCCCCGATTGGGGAAGCCCCACCTGCTCAATTCTGCATGCGACAACACCTATCGCCCGTCAAACTCCTTAATTGCATCAAACATGGCCACCAGATTCTCCACCGGGGTCTTTGACTGGACATTGTGAATAGTGTTGAATACAAAACCGCCATCTTTATTGAAAATCTCGCAGTGACGAAGCACCTGCTCCCGCACCTCCTCAGGGGTTCCGAAGGGGAGGACCCGTTGGGTGTCCACACCGCCCCCCCAGAAGACCAGATCATTGCCAAACTCCCGCTTCAGGAATGCGGGGTCCATTCCGGTAGCCGATACCTGCACCGGGTTGATGATGTCAAACCCCGACTCGATAAAGAGGGGCATAAAGGTGGGTACCGAGCCGCAGCAGTGCTTGAAGCTCTTCCAACCGGTGTGTTCATGGATCCAGCCATTCAGCCGTTTATAGTGGGGCATGTAGAGCTCCCGGTAGGTCTCCTTGGAGCAGAAGGTGGAGTTCTGGGTACCGAAGTCGGTGCCGCAGATGAAAACCACATCGATCATCTCTCCGAAACGGCTGTTGATGTTTTCGAGGTTCTCCAGAGCCATATCGTACTGCTTCTCGTAGATCTGGTGGAGCAGAGGCTGCCGCACCGCCGTGGATATGTACCACTCGGTGATGTCCCGGATTCCCTTGGGGTGCTTTAGCATGGGAGCGGGCACCACGGCGATATCCCCCAGTCCGGTGCCGCCAAAGTTGCCGATCACCAGCTTGCCCGTCGCCCGGGCATCCTTCGCCTTTGCCTCCAGTTCATCCAGATCCTTTACCGAGAGGATGGCAAACTCCTCCAGGTTATCCTCCACCTTCAGGTCCTCATCGTCATCAGGCAGGGGATCCTGACGGATCACCTCATCAAAGTAGAAGCCTCCTTCGGGCATGTGACCCGAGGGGGGAACCGAGGTGTCCCCGCCGGGGTAGATCCAGGTGTTTCCCCTATCGTCGGTGGTAACAGCAAAGTTCTCCGGTACCAGCACATCCTGCCCCCAGGGGCTCTTCCAGGGTCTCCACCCCTCGTTGCGGTAGCCGAAGAAGGTTCCGGCGTTGCCCACCTGCACCGCATCTGCGCCGATGATCTCCGCCAGGTCGTCATCGATGTAGCCCAGACACTGCAGAGGCTCGTGGAGCTTCACCGGCCGTTTCTCCAGACCGTAATACTCCCGCAGGGCACCAACCACCGATATATGCATCCCCGATACGGGGGTTCCATCAAAATCTATGGGGACCCTGTCGGGCTGTCGATGCTCTAAAGCAGCCATCATCCTCTCCCGATGTCCCATTGTTCCTCGTCCCATTATTCTTCTCCTTCAAGTGCCAGTAGTAGTTCCTCATCTGCGCAGCCGGTGGCGCAGGCCATGATGGTCTCTTCATCCATCTTACCCGCCGGGACAATCCCGTTCACATATCCTTCATGCATCACCACCACCCGGTCGCTCATAGTGATAATCTCCGGCAGCTCCGAGGAGATGAGTATAATACTCACCCCATCGTCGGCCAGCTGCCGGATCAGGTTATAGATCTCCGACTTGGCACCTATATCCACCCCGTGGGTGGGTTCATCCAGAATAAGGATTTTCGGGCCCGTGGCAAGCCAGCGGCCGATTATGGTTTTCTGCTGGTTTCCCCCGGAGAGGCTCTTTATCGGGTCGGACAGATGTCCCAACCTGATGTTCAGCTGTTCCTGGTAGCTTGCAGCAGTTTTTAAAAGCTGAGCTTTATCGATTACCGGCCCCTTCACCATCTTGGGAAGCTGCGCCAAACCAATATTAAAGAATATAGGCATATTCATAAAAAGGGAAAGCTCTTTACGATCCTCAGGGAGCATAGCGATACCCCGGCGGATCGCATCAGCAGGGCTTTTGGCCCGGTAGGGTTTTCCATCAAAGGTGATACTCCCCGAATCAAAGCGGTCGGCCCCAAAAACAGCCCGCATCACTTCGGATCGTCCAGCTCCCACCAGTCCGGAAAAGCCGAGGATCTCCCCTCTTCGGAGAGAAAAGGAGACATTGGAAAAGCGGAGACCTGTCAGGTTTCTCACCTCCAGAATCACATCCCCGGATACCTGCCGGTGTACCTTCTCCCGTTCCAGTTCCCGGCCCACCATCATGGTAATGATTTTATCTACACTAGCCTCTTCCCGGCTTATGGTTCCAACATAGCCGCCGTCCCGGAAGGCGCTGATCCGATCAGAGATCCGCAGCACCTCCTCAATCTTATGGCTTACATAAAGGCCTCATCGTCAGCTATCAGAGCCTTCCACATCTATCTCTATCCTTTCCGG
>CAYMWV010000007.1:5724-56368 GCA_964394395.1 uncultured Sediminispirochaeta sp. | reverse complement strand
ATAATACTCAGAACAGCTTACGGGAGAGCCTCAATTCTTAGCTAATAAGATCACAAGCCTCATCGACACCGATCCCCTCATGAATTATTTTCCCAAGAGCCGTTGCCATCTTCTCCGGGTGGTCTGATTCGAAGATATAACGGCCGATGGTTCCTCCGGAGGCTCCCTCTTCCATGGCTCCCTTCAAGTCTTTCAGAAAATCGCCCTCTGCACCGTTGCGGCTCCCTCCCATAATTACCACCGGCTTAAAGCAGGGGGCTGTTACCTGGGAGAAGGGGGTGCAGTAGGGAACCTTGACCCAGTCCGCCCCCAGTTCGATCCCGAGACGAGCTGAGTGGGCAATATTCTTTGGAGTCCGCATGGAGCCGTCCCCCATCATTCCCCCGGGGACCATCTCCGCCTGCAGAGCCACGCCCCAATCCTCCGCTTCCCGGGCAATCTCCACCAGGTTGTTCAGGGTATCCATCTCAAGATCGGTGCCAGGATAGGCAGAGATGCAGAGCCCGTCGGCTCCCAGCTTCAAGGCCTCTTCCACCCCGAACCAGACCGGGGCCGGTACATTGGGTCCCAAGATGGTAGGTGCCCCATCGGATCTGAGAATAAGCCCCACTCCCGAAAGCAGGCTTGCATACTCCTTTGCAATCCCGAAGGTGGTCATCACTCCATCGACATAACCTGTATCAATTACCCTTTCGATGGTCTTTGCCGGATCTTCAAGTCCTTTTCCGGGGCCGAAAATCCCGGTATGCTCAATAGCCAGGATAAGGGTTTTACCGCTTTTGCGGAACAATCTTCCAAGTCGTCTCTCTTTCGTCATCTTTTCTCCTCACAATACTATTTATTGTCTACAATTATTGGCGTTTTACACGGGCAGGTGCAGCAGATACTCCCGGTACCGCTCCCGTCTCCTCAAAAGTGAACCCCTTCTCTCAAGGTTTGGCACGGTGGTGTCAGTCCCGGGAGAGAAGCTATCAAGAATTTCAGCATAGGAGGGGTAAAGTCCCTGGGCATAGAGTGCTGTCATGGCTGCCCCCAATGCGGGTCCGTGGCTGTACCGGGGAGTAAGAACCTTCAAGCCGCTTATGTCAGCTATGTGCTGCCGCCACCAACGGCTTCGCCCTCCCCCTCCGACCATCAAGAGCTCCTTTCTTCCCCCTCCCAGGGAATCAAGTGCAGCAGATACTTCAAAGGAGGCAGATTCCATCACCGCAGCGGCCAGATGGTGCCACCGGGTATTCCGGCCCATACCGGCAAAGCCAGCCCTCCGGGAAAGATCAGAACGATAGATGGAGCCATCGGGGGGGACAAAGATAAGTCCGGTGCTCTCAAAGAACCCATCGAGCTTTTCATCAGGAGCCTCCATTAGCCTTTCCAGATCTTGATAGGTTCTATTTCGACTATCCTCTGCATCAATTCCCGGTTCCTCCGGTTTACCAAACTCCCTGATCAGGTATTCCAGATTCCCCCCCAGAGCTCCCAGGAAGCGGCCAGCGGTCCAAAACCCCTCTGCCACGTGGGGGGTAAGGTTGACCCCTTCGGGATATCGGGACGGGTCTGATGAACCGGTAATGGCGTTCAGCACCCAGGCGGTACCGCAGGCGAGCATTACTCCCCCCTCTTTCAGAAGTCCCCCTGCAAGGGCTTCACAGGAGTGGTCCTGTCCCCCATTGGTAAGCTCCAATCCTGCGGGCAGTGAGCTTGCTTCTGCCAGAGCCTCTGTTATGGTGCCGACAATTGATGCTGAAGTTTCAATCCTGGAAAGGGCCTCTTTGTTAATACCCGCCAGTTCACATAACTGTTCATCCCACGTTCTACCATCCGGTCCTGTCAGCAGCATCTCCACCGCCACCGAGGGGTTGCTGATCCGCTTCCCCACCATCCTTCCCAGAAGGAAGTCGTGAACCGATACCCAGCAGGAAGTCTCCCGAAAGAAATCAGGATCATCCTCCCGGATCCGGCAGATTTGCGGCAACGGAAGTCCCGATTCGGGGGACCAGCCGCAGCGGCTCCTGATATAGCTGGCGGTGCCATCCCGGCGCCACCTGTCAACCAGGGGAGCAGCCCGCTGATCCATCCAGAGAATGATATTCCCCCGGGGGTTTTCATCCTTATCGAGAGGAAGGAGGCTTCCCCCCTGGCTGGCCAGAGCAAGAGAGATAATCACTCCCCCCTTTGACCGGGAAAAGCCGGCGGCTCGGCTCAGGACATTGAGTACCGCCCTCCAGAGCTCCTCCGGATCCTGCTCCGCCTTGCCGTCATCACCGGTGATAAGGGTCAGAGAGACTTCACTGACAAAAAGCTCCTGGCCGGAAAGGTTGAAGAGTACGCTTTTTACCACCGTGGTTCCCACATCCAGGGAGAGAATTATCTCCATAAGGAAAACCCCATCATGAAAGGATGATCCCCCCGTCCGCTTCAATAGCCTGTCCGGTGATATATCCGGCATCTTTTGAAGCTAGGAAGGCGGCTATTCCGGCAATCTCCCAGGGCTGGGCCAACCGTTTCAAGGCACAATCGGCCGCCCGCATATCGAGCCACTGTTGGGCACTCATACCGCTTAATCCCCCGATCTCTTTTGCAACCCGCTTTACCATCTCGGTTACCGTATTACCGGGGCAGATGGCGTTGGCCCTGATGCCGTACTGTCCCAGCTCCATGGCCACCGACCGGGTCATCCCAATCACCCCGCTCTTGGAGGCGGAGTATTCGGCTGTGGCGGGCCAGCTGGTCTTCCCGGCCATGGAGGAGATATTGATGATACTTCCGGATTTCTGCTTCATCATAAGGGGAGTGACCGCCTGGTTGTAGATAAACGTGCCGGTGAGGTTAATCTCCAGCATCCTTCTCCACTGCTCCATGGTAACGTCGGGAATAAGGGAGCCGGAGTAGATCCCCGCTGAACACACCAGAATATCGATGGTCTCAAAGGCCTCTTTACACTCCTTCAGGATAGTTTCAGAACGGCTTTCATCGCTCACATCGGCAGTGAAAGCCAGGGTCCTGGCCCCCAGCTCTTCACAACGGAGGGCGCTCTTCTCATTCTCTTCCCGGTTTGCGTCAATGCAAATAATATCGGCTCCCTCTTCGGCAAAGCGATAGGCACAAGCCTCGCCAATACCTGTGGCCGACCCGGTAATCATTACTGTTTTTCCTTCAAATCGCTTCATCTAAATCTCCTTGCTTAGGCATTTCCCCCAGGCAGCAGGTTTCGGATCACTAATCGATCAATGGGGACACCAGGCACATAACCCCGAGCCATTGATACCTGTTATACCCTCTCTCTATAGTCAATCTTTTGGCCAAACCGATTCGGTGACCATATCAATCCCACACTGCCACGACTCTTCCAGTACGGGATGAGACTCCCTCACCGGCTCAAAGGTGGTATGGGGGACCAAAATATTTCTCCAGTAGGTGACATTGAGGTCGTTGAAACAGTGGAAAGCCACCTTCTTGTGACACTCAAACACCTCAACACCCTGGCCACCGCTTACTCCCACAAAGAGTCCCAATTTCCCCGGAGGGAGAATGCTGTCGAATTTACAAACCCGGGTCTCCTTGTTGATATCCTGAACACAGAATGGGTAGCAGCGGTCCACAAACTGTTTGAAAGCGCCGGTAATATCCCCGTAATAGGTGGGGGTGGCGATGATAAAGGCGTCAGCTTCCCGGATCGCTTTATGGAGGATGTGGGTATCGTCATCGGTGATGACGCATCTATTGCTCTTTTCGCAGGCCCGGCAGCCGGTACAGGGCTTGATGTGGTACTCACAGAGGAAGTGGAGCTCCCCCTCGGCCCCGAGGGTGGATGCTCCCGATAATACCTGCCTTACCACGGTTGCTGTGTTACCGTTCCGGTTCCCGCTTCCGATAAAGGCGGCTATCTTCATAGCAGTTTCATCGCCTCATCGGTGGAAGCGCCGTCATGAATAATCGCATTGAGGGCCGATACCATACCCGCAGGGTTTTCATGTCCCCAGGCGTTCCGACCCACGGCACAACCGACGGCACCACAGGCTACTGAATCCTCGATTCCGGAGAGAAACTCCTTCACCGAATTGGTCTTGGCTCCTCCAAGGACGACGATGGGAATATAGGTTCCCTCCACCACCTCCCGGTAGCCGGGGCGGTAGGGCATTTTAAGGAAATCGGCTCCCCACTCGGCAGCCATCCGGGCAGAAAGTTTAAGGGTGTCGATATTCACCATCTCTGCAGGGGGATTGAATCCGCCGGGGTACATCTCTGCAATAAAGGGCATGCCATACTTGTCGCACTCCCGTCCCACTCGGGTAAAGTTATCCATGGTACTCCGCTCCACCCCTTTTCCGGGTCCGGCAGTGAGGATTACCGCATCGGCACCGAGCCGCACCGCCTCTTCAACCTCCACCAGAAGTTTGCAGTCCGAGGGTCCAGGGACCAGATCGCTGGAGGGGAAATCGAGCCGGATAATCAAGCCGGTCCGGGCCAAAAGGGCGCTGAATCTATCTGCAACCCCGATGGTGGTCAAGATCGCGTCAGGTTTCCCCTTCAGGATAGCCTCCAGGGTCTTGCCGGGCTGCTCCATCCCGGCCATGGGACCGGAGGTTGCTCCGTGATCAAAGGCGATGATGGTGCTTTTTCCGTCACCCCTTACAATGTTTGAAAGTCTTCTCTCTTTTCCAGAACTCTTCATATCTTCTTTCTCCTTGTTCCGTTACAGCCGCAGCCTCAGCCGCTTCTGCAGCTGGGCCGCTCCCGCAGCGGTTTGTTTATCTATAGTTACGTTTCAACCGTATATGGATTGATCAAGCCTCAAATACTCCTTAAATCGCTCCTGGTAAATTCCTATATCCCCTTCCATCGGCTCTGTTATCACCACATCTCCAAGCCATTGATCCCTGAGGGTGGAAAAATCATCAAAATGGCCCAGCCGGTAAGCGGCGAAATAGGCATCCCCCAGTGGAGGGTCGCCTTTGGGATACCAGATAAGTTCCCGTTGAAAAACCGATGCCAGAATAGAGCGCCACAGCCCGCTGGAGGCACCTCCCCCGGTAATCAGGAGCCGCTCAAGGCTCAGTCCGGAGGCGAGATAGCTTTCATAAAGGCTGTAAGCCACAGCCTCCAGAAATGAGCGGTATATGTGATAAGCAGTATGATAACTGGTCAAACCAATAAGTGCCCCCCTGGCCGCATGATCGGGCTCCGGGGTTCGCTTCCCCATCAGATGAGGCAAGGTAATAAGTCCCTCACACCCCGCAGGAATGGAGGCTCCTCTCTCATCCAGCTCTTTAAGGGATAAATGGTCCCCATCAATCTGCATCCCGTAGCAGAACCAGCGAAGGAGCTCCCCCCCGGTAAGGACATTCCCCACAAAGGTGACTTTATCGCTGCCGAATATGAGCTTATCCGCAATCTCTTCCAGATCCGTATCGATGTGCCAAAGGGTTGCTGCCGTTCCAAGGTAGATCATCCCGTCCCCCTGCTTACCCACCCCGGCTCCAAGCATGGAGGAGAAGGAGTCGCCGTTTCCTGCCAGCACTTCCGGGCTGCAGGAGAGACCCAGAAGCTCCCGGATCTTCTCATCCACCGGGCCTACCACTTCTCCGGGATAGAAGATGGGGGGGAAAATCTCCTTAGGAAGACCCAGCTCTTCGATTTTATCAAAACACCACCCAGCTCGTTCTTCGTAGATATCCCCCCCCCAGAGGGCAGCGATATCCGCATCAGAAGAGAGTTTTCCCGTCAGACGGTAGACCAGGTAGGAGTGGCTGTTAAGGACCCATGCGATCTTCCGGTATATGTCGGGTTCATGTTTTTTTATCCAGAAAAGCTTGGGAAGCAGATCCTGCATCCCCAGGGAGAGGTCAAAGCTGTGGTTAAGCTCTTCGCACTCTCTGGTTGCCCGGTTGTCCCGATAGAGGATTGCGGGACGGATGGATGCGCCTGAGGCATCCAGGGGGACCAGGTTGGGCACCATTCCGGTGATAAAGATCCCTTTAAGAGAATCCTTTGCTGCAGGAGAAGCTGCAAGCATCTCGTGAAAGATGGTAAGCGCCCCTTCCCACCACAATTCGGGCTCTTCCTCTGCCCATCCAAGGCTGGGCTGCGAAATGGGATACTGTACAGTTTTAGAAAACAGGACGGTCCCGTGATGATCTGCCAGCACCCCCTTAATTCCGGTGCTGCCGATATCAATACCCATGTATAGCTTCTTATCCATTCAATCTCCAAAGCGCCTGCAGGCTGGAAAGACAAAACCCTGCAAGCGTGTTTTGTTTACCAATTTGCTACTCGCCGGAAAAGAATGGACTCTTTTACAGGTAAAACCAAAAGCCGGTGATGTATAGACATTATCACAAGTAGAGCATTTTGAGAAGCCCCTTTTTCTGGAAATCAGCAGTTCTCGAGCTATGCCTAAGCAGCCTGAGACACTCCTCAGGCCATCTTCAGGCTGCTGAAAGGCGGGATCTTTACCCCTGCTCTTTCAGTTTTTCAAGAATATATTCCGGTTCCAGAGGAATCTTTTCCAGCTTAATTCCAATGGCGTCACTAACGGCGTTTACCACCGCACCGGCGATTCCATCGGTGGCGACTTCGCCGATACTCTTGGCACCGAAGGGGCCAGCCTCTTCAGGATCCTCCACCGTCTCTACCTGGATCTTCGGCATATCGATACTCTTGAACATACCATATTTCTTGAGCAGCGCATTGGTGAGCTTCCCCGTTTCCGGGTCAATCTTCATCTCCTCGGAGAGAGCATAACCCAGACCCATCTGCATTCCTCCATGGACCTGTCCCTCATAGGTGGTGGGGTTTATCACTTTCCCGGAGTTATGCACTGAAAGAAGATCGATAACCCGGGTGGCACCACTCTCCTTGTTTACCTCTACCTCACAGAAAACCGCCACATAGCTGTCGATAGAATCGAGAGATTCAAAGGTTTCGGTGGCGGTAAGCTCCCGCATGGCATTTCCGGCGCTGCCGTCCTGGGCTGATGCAACCACATCCTCAAAGCTTACCCGCTTATCAGGGTCCTCCCGGTCCACCACAAAACAATCTTCCAGCTCCAGTCGCCCGGCGGGGGCCTTGAGCATCGAAGAAGCCTCTTCAATCAGCTGACCCCGCAAATTCCGGGCTGCCATGATGGTAGCATTTCCACCGATGTAGGTGGTCCGACTCGCCTGTGCTCCCAGATCGAAGGGGGTTACGTCCGTATCGGCTTCAATTACCTCTATCTCGCCGGGGGGAACGGTGAGGATTTCTGCTGCAATCTGGCTCAGTACGGTTCTTGCCCCGGTTCCCAGGTCGTGGGTACCGGTTAACAGGGTGGCGGTACCGTCGTTATTCATCTTCAGGGTGATGGTGGTAATATCCTGATAGACCGGATACCAGCCGTTTCCGTGAACCGCCACATCCATCCCCAGCCCCCGGAAGAGGGGCTCACCGGATTCAGCAGCCTTCTTCCGCTGAGCTTCCGCTTCAGCCCGACGTTTTTTCCACTCAAAGAGCTCCACACCCCGATCGATGCAGTCAACAACCCGGGCGTTATGCATGTTGTTCCCCATGCAGTTTTCCTGATGAGGCTTTATCACATTTCTCCGCCGGAACTCCGCAGGATCTATTCCCAGAGCTTTAGCCATATTGTTGGTGTGGGTCTCCCGGGTCACCATGATTTGAGGACAGCCGTAGCCCCGCATCGCGCCTGCTATGGGAGCGTTTGTGTAGTAACTGGCGCCGGAGTAGAACATCTTCTCAGCTCCGTAGAGGATGAAGGTCTTCCCCGACTGAGCACCTACAGTATTTGGGCCGGCCCCTGCGTAGGCACCTGTATTGAGAGCACTTTTCACATGCTGGGCCACAATCTTTCCATTCTTGTCTACCCCGCTGCGAATGGTGAGGATTCCTTCGTGCCGGGTTCGGCTGGCCATGAAGGTCTCTCTCCTGTCCAGACGGAGCTTCACCGGCCGGAGGGTCTTCATGGAAAGAAGAGCAACCACCGGTTCATGGATAACCTCCAGTTTTCCCCCAAAGGCACCGCCGCATACCGTTTTTATCACCCGCACCTTACTCTGCTTCATCCCCAGGGCCTTGGCGATAACATCCCGGAAACAGAAGACATTCTGCCCACTGGTCCAGATGGTGAGCTTACCGTCCCGGGTGTAGTGGGCGATGTGGGCCACCGGCTCCATGTAGCCGTGATGGACCCGGCTGGTGTGAAAGGTGTCTTCAAAGGAGTGCTCAGCCTCTTCAATAGCCTTGAGAACCTCTTCCTCGTCGTGACTTCCGTAGGCAAGACGTCCGCCGCAGATATTGCTCCCCTCTATTCCCGCCGGATTAGCCTGGGGAGCCCCCTCTTTCATCGCAGCTTCCAGGGTGATGGAGGCAGGGAGAATCTCATACTCCACATCGATCAGTTTAATTGCCGCTGCGGCGATAAACTCGTCATCCGCAGCCACAGCAGCTACCCGGTCCCCCACAAAACGGACCGTATCATCGAAAATGTACTCGGTCATGGGCATATCGAAGGGACTGGTATCCATATAAAAGCGCATGGCGCTGTTGTAGACATTTCTGGGGGCATCTTTCCAGCTTACCACTGCCCGAACCCCCTCCAGGGCTTCCGCCTTGGTGGTGTCAATCGATTTGATTTTTGCATGGGCGTGGGGCGAAAAGAGGATCTTGGCCTGGAGCATCCCGGGCATCCGCAAATCATCAATATAGTGAATCTCTCCGGCAGCCTTCATCTCCGCTTCCCGGTTGGGCATGGCTTTGCCCACATACGTAAAGCCCCGATCGGCAAGCTGCTTTTCGTAGCTCTTCATCTCTTTATATCGTTCAGCCATTGTTTGCCTCCCTCATCCGCTTTGCAGCAAGCTGCACCGCCTTGATGATATTCACATAGCCGGTACATCTGCAGAGGTTCTCCGACAGAGCCTGGCGGATCTCCTCTTCCGTGGGGTCCGGCTTCTCCTGAAGCAGGGCGGTGGAGGAGATGATCATACCAGGGGTACAGAAACCGCACTGAATCGCCCCGGCGTCCACAAAAGCCTGCTGGAGCACATTTAATCTCCCGTCCTCCTGGAGGCCTTCAATGGTAACTACCGACTTCCCGTCTAAATTTTTTACCAGAAGAAGGCAGCTGTTTACCGCCTTTCCATCCAGTAAAACCTTGCAGGCACCGCAGTCGTTGGTCCCGCATCCATATTTTGTACCGGTTAAACCAAGCTCTTCCCGCAGTACGTAGAGAAGAGTCCACTTCTTCTTAATGCTCAGATAGTGCTCGGTACCGTTGATTGTCAGGGTAATTTGAAAATCCTGCTCCGCCATGGGGCATCTCCTTATAAAAAACTGAAAAAGGGTACCGGCTGAAATTATGACAGCCGGTACCGCATAATAACCACAGAAAAAGAATCGACAGTGCCGTCCTTACATGGTTGCAGCCATGATGGCCTTCATGATGTGGAGCCGGTTCTCCGCCTCGTCAAAAACGACAGAGTGGGGTCCATCTACCACTTCGCTGGTCACTTCGATGTCCCTGTCGTAGGGCATGCAGTGCATGTAAATTGAATCGTCCTTGGCCAGATTCATTCTTCTCTGATCAACAATCCAGCCGGGGTTCTTGTCGATAAGGGCCAGACCTTCCTGCTCATCCTCGGTGTAGAAGATCGGTCCCCACCCCTTGGCGTAGACGATATCGGCACCTTCTGCTGCCGCATCCATCTCATCGACCACCTCGAACTTGGTTCCGGCGGCTGCAGCATTCGCCTTGGCAGCTTCCATGATTTCCGGTCTCAGTTTGAACTCCGGGGGATGGGCAAGACTTACATCCAGGCCGAACCGGGGCATCATAGCGACCAGGGAGTGAGCCATAGAGAGGGGACGAATATAGTTGGGAGCACTGGTCCAGCTGACGCAGATCTTTCTGCCCCGAAGTTCGTTGTTGAACTTCTCTTTGATGGTCATGATATCCGCCAGCACCTGGGTGGGATGATAATCCTCACACTGCATGTTCACTACAGGGATCTTTGCCCACTTTGCAACTTCCCGCATGTATGAATGTCCCTTTCCGAAGGTTTTCCGGATTCCAATACCTTCGCCGTACCGCTCCAGCACCTTTACGGTGTCCTTCTGGGTTTCTCCATGGTCGATCTGGGTAGCCTTGGGGGTAAGGAAGTGAGCATGTCCGCCAAGCTGGTGGATACCCGCTTCAAAAGCGTTCCTGGTTCTGGTGGATTCTTCAAAAAAGAGCATGAAGAAGGTCTTCGCCAGAAGAAGGTCGTGGTGGGGGATTCCGAGCTGCCGCTCCTGCTTGAGCCGGTTTGCTACAGATAGAAGCTGTTCCAGTTCCGGAAGGCTCCAGTCCTGGGTTGAAATTAGGTGTTTACCTTTCAAATTGTTGTACATTGGTCTTCTCCTCGTAATCAAGATATTCTTTGAAGCCGCTACGCCTCATTGTTACTCATTTAGTGCCGATGACTGGCCGCCAGCATATTGCGTCCTGCCAGTTGTACCGCATCGACAATCTGTTTATATCCGGTGCAACGGCATAGATTGCCGCTGATCGCCTCTTTTATCTCCCCTTCGTCGGGCTCCAGAGTGCTGCTGAGCAGTTCCAGGGCGCTCATGATCATCCCGGGGGTACAGAATCCGCACTGCACAGCCCCGGCATCGATAAAAGCTTTCTGCAGGGGATGGAGTTCTCCATCCTCTCCGGTCACCCCTTCAATGGTGAGGATCTCCGATCCGTCAGCCTGGCCGGCCAAAACCATGCAGGAGTTCACCTTTTTTCCATTCATCAGGATGGTGCAGGCGCCGCATTCACCGATGCTGCACCCCTCCTTGGTTCCGGTGAGTCCCAGATCCTCCCGAATTACATCCAGAAGCCGGGCGTTGGCAGGAACCTGCAGTTTCCGGTCCCGTCCGTTTACCCGAAGCTGTATTGAAATATTCTCCATCTTATTCAACCTCCAGGGCCCGGGCCAAATTCCGGGCGGTCACTCTCTCAACCACCGGCTTCTTGTAGTCCGTGGACCAGCGGTAGCCGCTTTTTTCAATCATGTAAGCTGAGGCAGCCTCTCCGGCGGCTTGTAACAGCTCTTCATCCGGGCGCTTGCCCAAAAGCAGTTTTTCAACTGTGGGGAAACGGCCGGTAGCCGGGAGAGCGGAGCCGATGGCAATTCTGATATCCTCCACCATTCCGGAAGCATCTTTCTTCGCAATCACTGCAAAATTGAGCCTGCTTTTGGCCACCGCCTTCCGGCGGATCAGCTTTTCAAAGCTGGCGCCGAAACCTTTGGCAATGGAAGGAAAGTATATTTCGGTGACAAGCTCGTCAGGCCGGACATCGCTCTTCTTCGGTCCCGGGAAAAAGTCTCCTATGGCCACTTCCCGGCGGCCGCCTTTTGACTCCAGCACTACCGTCGCCTCCAGGGCAATAAGAGCGGGGGCGGTATCGGCACACTGGGCGGCGGTAACAATGTTTCCGCCGACGGTAGCCCGGTTCCTGATTTGGGGACTTCCAACGCTGTTGGACGCATCCTGCAGAATCAGCGATTCCCGCTTTATCAAATCGCTGGCAGCGATATCGGCGTGAGTGGTACCGGCCCCGATGCGTATCACCTCTCCATCCTTTTTGATATAGGAGAGCTCGGAGAGTTTACTGATATCGATTACCGCCGATGCCCCGCCGGGAAGCCGGTTATGGCGCATCTCTATCATCAGATCGGTACCGCCGGCAATCAGTTTCGCCTTCTCTTTATATGTGTCCAGAAGCGCAATGGCCTCTGATTTGGTTTTTGCAACCAGAAAATCTATCTCTAGCACCTTTTTTCCTCCTCCCTATTTGCTCAAGTTCCGGCCGATCAGCACCCGCTCCAGGTTGAGGGGCAGTTCCCGAACCCGTTTACCTGTGGCGTGCTTCAAGGCGTTGGCAATACTGGGAGCGGCCAGTTCAATACCGATCTCTCCCACTCCCTTGGCTCCGAAGGGGCCGATGTTATCATCAACCTCAAAGAGTTTCAGATCAAATTCTGGAACATCTGCGCTGGTAGGAATCATGTAGTCATCGAAGTTCTTCGTAAGCAGATAGCCCTTGCTGCTCTCCATATCTTCCATGATTCCGTAGCCCGCCCCTTGCATAAAACCACCGATAAGCTGACCTTCCACCTGCTGGGGGTTAATCGCCCGGCCGAGCTCATAGCTCAAGGTGACCTTATCCATAGAGATCTGTCCGGTATCGGTATCCACAGAGATCTCACTCACCGC
The DNA here is from genome assembly GCA_964394395.1 of uncultured Sediminispirochaeta sp. Taxonomy (GTDB): domain Bacteria; phylum Spirochaetota; class Spirochaetia; order DSM-16054; family Sediminispirochaetaceae; genus Sediminispirochaeta. The sequence continues at coordinate 44,125 of CAYMWV010000007.1, read as the reverse complement.
CACACCGTAGATGTAGCTGGGGTAGGCATTTCCCCGTCCGGTGTGATGATCCAGATGTTCAGGGCCGGGGGTGTGCCAACCCTGGGCACTCAAGGTGATCCCCAATCCCTGGAGACAGCGCACCACCAGGTCGTCAAAGCCGATCTCCAGCTCTTTTTTCGCCTTGTGGGAGATTACCTCTCCCTCCATCTCAAGTTCCGCAGCATCCACGCTCCACTCCTCAGCTGCAACTTTAAGCATTCGATCTTTCAGCTTCTGGGCTGCCAGGAGCATCGCCTTTCCCCCCGCCAGGGTTCCCCGGCTCGCCACGGTGGGCCCTCCATCCATGGTAATGCTGGTGTCGCTGGTGGAGAAGGTTATCCGGTCCATCTTGACTCCCAATGTCTCGGCGACAATCTGGGCATGTACGGTCCGCATTCCCTGACCCATTTCAATCATGTTACTCTGAATATTGACACTTCCATCCTTATCGATAGTTACCGTTGCCCCGGAGGTGTCGATCCCCTCTCCCCCAAGACCGGTTCCCCGGTAGGTAATGGACATGCCGATTCCCTTTTTCACCGGACCGGAGCTTTTATTCTCTTCGGCAAACTCCTTACGCTTCCGATCCCAATCGGCCCTTCGGCAGGTGTCTTCGATCATCTCACCTAAAGGAACTTCAATCATTCCCGGCTTCAGGATCTGCCCTGTGGCAATCTCGTCGTTGGCCTTCAGGCAGTTTTTCAGCCGGAACGCTTTCGGATCCATTCCCAGCTCAGCGGCCACCTCATCCATCAGGGATTCGTTGGCAAAAACCAGCTGGGGGGCGGAAAAGCCCCGATAGGCCCCGCCATAGATGGTATTGGAATAGACACCGGCGATGTCGTTCTTGATATTGGGACAGAAATAGGCTCCTGCAGCATGAACCGAAGCTCTCCAGTTGGTAAACATCGCCTTGTTGTTGTAGGCGCCCCCCTGAACCCAGACAGTATCCTGGATAGCGGTAATGGTTCCATCCTTTTTAACACCGATCTTGTAGTGGCTCCGGTAAGCGTGGCGTTTGCAGCTCTCGGAGAAGCACTCCTCCCGGGTAAGTACCATTTTCACAGCCCTTTTGGTCTTCAGGGCGAGAATGGCGCAGCGGGCGGCCATCATCATCACCGATTCATCCTTTCCGCCGAAACTACCGCCGATGGTTCCCTGCACAATTCTCACCTGACTCAGTTTATAGCCCAGAACCTTTGCAACGTTCTCCCTAATCGAATAGGGATTCTGGATGGAACCGTGAATCTCCACTCCCACCCGGTAGGGGTCGGGAAGGGCGATGATAACCTCCGGTTCGATGTAAGCCTGATCGGCAAACTGGGTGCGGTAGGTACGCTCGATAATCATATCTGCGTCGGCAAAGCCTTTATCTACATCCCCCATGTACATGGGAAACCTGGTTCCCTCAATCTCGTTATCACTCAGCTCGGGATGCACTTTTTCCTTTACATCCACCGCTTCATCTACGTTCCAGACCCCGTCAAGCTCCTCATACTCCACCTCCACAAGAGCTGCAGCCGCTTCGGCAATCGCTTTTGTTTCGGCGGCCACTACAGCAAGCCCGTCGCCGATATATTTGGCTACCTTCTCTGCAAGTACCGGGAAACGGCCGAACATGGAGTTACTGGCCGGTACATCCCGGGCGGTGATTACCGCCGCAACACCTTCCAGCGCCTCCGCTCTGCTTGTGTCGATTTTGATAATCTTTGCGTGGGGAAATTGTGTATAGACCGTCTTTGCATAGAGCTGATGGCCAAAGTTCACATCCCCCACGTACTTGACCAGGCCGGTTACCTTTTCGTAAGCGTCGACCCGGTTGACCGGTTTGTTTACTACCTGATACTTCACGTTTCAGGACCTCCTGTATAGTTCCGGTACTCCGGCGTTGATAAACCGCCCTGATCCCGGTTTTCCGTAATAGCTTCCCTCTTTCATAATCACCTCTCCCCGGAGCATGGTCAGTTCAACCTTCCCGGTTACCTTCCAGCCCCGGTAGGGGGTGTATCCTGCTGCTGTGTGCTGGCTCTCGTCGCTCATTTCCCATTCGGTTTCGGGATCAAAGATTACCAGATCCGCATCGCTTCCTTCGGCTAAAGATCCCTTCCGGGGATAGAGGCCGAAGGCTTTGGCGGGCATGGTACTCAAAAGAGAGACCATCCGCTCCAGGCTGATTCTCCCCTTCTTTACCCCTTCGGTATGAATCAGAGGAAGGAGTTCTTCACTTCCAGGGATACCGGGATAGATGGTAAGCACCGTATCGGAGGAGAGCTTCTGCTCTTCGGTAAAGGAGCAGTGATCGGTGGCTATCACCTCCACATCCCCTGACTCCACTGCATTCCAAAGGCTATTATTGTCCGCTGCCGTCCGGAGGGGAGGGGTCATAATATATTTCTGTGCCCCCTGACCCTCTAAAAGATCATTGGTCAGCAGCAGATAGTGGGGGGTCGATTCTACCATGATAGCCGCCCCCTTCGCTTTTAGCTCCCTCACCGCATCGCAGCCCCGGCCGGAGGAGAGATGGACAATATAGATGGGCATTCCCACCGAATGGGCCAAGTCCCCGATCTTTTTTACCGCCCGATACTCCGATTCGGCTGGCCGGAGAATCGGATGCATCTTCGGAGGCAAAGGCTGGCCTTCATACTTCGCCTCCAGCTCCTCAATCAGATCATTATCTTCTGCGTGTACGGCGACCATCATCTGCTGATCCCGGCAAAGCTCAAAGAGCCGCTTGAGCCCCTCTTCTGCAATGAGATACCCCTCCCGCCGGTAGGTGGTGAAGATTTTGAGGGTAGTCACCCCCATGGATTTCAGCTTCTTCAGCTCCTCTTCCAGCCCATCATGAACAGTGTACACCTCCTGATGAAGGGCGTAGTCGCAGGCCAGCCCCTTTGCCATCATATCCAGGCGTACCTTTGCAGCTTCCATCAGGGTTAAATCTCCATCATCGTCGGCAAAATCGATTACCGTGGTTACCCCGCCGAAAGCGGCCGCCCGGCTTCCCTCGGGAAAGCTGTCGGCGGTAACCGTACCCCGGCTCTCCAGGTGGTAGTGGGTGTGGGCGTCAATAATTCCGGGAAGTACCAGCTTACCGGTTGCATCAATCCACTCTGTTTCTCCGTCGGTGTGGCCCGAAAGGTCCTCACCCAGGGCGAGAATCTTCTCTCCCTGCACCAGAACATCCAACCGCTTCACTCCATCATCACTTACAATCTTTCCGCCTGAAATCAGTTTCTTCATGTTTTCCCCTCGAACATCTCGCTTCGGGTCAGTGCCTCGGTGGGGCAGACACTTACACAGAGTCCGCAATACCGGCACTTCTCCTCATCCAAAAACATCTTCTTCCCCTCCATCGACCTGGCCTGGTAGGAACAGACGGTGACACAGCGGCCGCATTCAATGCACTTCTCCGGGTCGTAGTAGAACTGGAACTTCTCCTTCGCTTCCTCGGGGATCATGTACTGAAGGGAGTGGCCCTTCACCTCTCTTATTGATGAAAAACCAAGCTTGTCGGTCAATTTCTCCAGCTTCTTGTTAAGGCCCATCATCGCTTTTGTCCCCCGGAGGATGGGAAAGGTACATACCCCTATGGCAGTGGCTCCGGCCATCATCATCTCTATACCATCTTCGGCGCTCATCACCCCGCCTAGACCGATGATGGGGCGCTCGGTTTTGGCAGCAATCTCCGCCACATAGCGGAGGGTTATGGGTTTAATAGCGCTACCGCTGAGCCAGCCGTGGCCCTTCACCCCCCCGAGCATGGGCCGGCCTGTCTTGATATCGATCCGGAGCACGGGGCCCACCGAATCCATGGCGGTGATGGCATCCGCTCCGAGACTGATCACATCGAAGGCGGTCTGCACCGCATCGGGCCAGTTGGGACTGATTTTTACAATGATCGGCTTATCGGTCAGCTTCCGGGCCCGGCCCATCATCTCCCGGATAGTCTCCTCGGTGTAGCTGACCAGCTCAATCATGTCAGCCCCGGCCTTGTCTACCTGAACCAGCCAGTTGTCCACCTCCCCCGGGGTGTGACCGATACTGCCGATTACTACCACACCGGCGGCCTTTGCTTCGGGGATTTCCTTCTCAATCCACTGCTCTCCCGGGTAGTCAGACCACTTTTCCGCATTTACCATGCTCTTCTGGTCGGAAAGGGCGATATGGGTGAAGGGGTTGATGGCCGGTTGATCTCTGATGGTTTTGCTTACAACTGCTCCGGCCCCATGCTCCGTAGCCCGGATCATTCCCTCAGCGCCGTAACTGATAGGCCCGGATCCCACAACCAGCGGACTTTTCAAGGTGATTCCGCACAGTTCGATGGACATGTCCATGGGTGACCCCCCTTCAATAAAGAGATGCTTTCCTCTCCTTCAGACCGAGAAGCGAATCAATTCCCTGCCGACGGTTTGGAAAGGGGTGGCAAACGGAGGGGGAAAGCTACGGCCAGGCCAGCCGCACACTTCCTCTCCGGAAGGCTTCGGAGCACTTTGTATACCTATAGTCAATACCATGATGGCCTCTCCTGTCAAGTATTTGAAACCGTTTTTATGCGAATTTCGTACAAAATCAGGAATCGATCAAGCTGTTCATCTCTACAACAATCCGGTAGGTATCCAGGTTTCCCGCTATGGCAAAGGCATCCTCGATCTTCTCAAAGGGACGCCTGCCGCTGACAAGCTCCTTTAGAGGAAGCTTTCCGCTGCTGATCAGCTCGGCGGCCCGTCTGAAGGTATCCTTGCTGTGCTTGGTTACCCCGGTAATGTAGACCTCGTCATAATGGAGGAGGGCCGGATCAAGAGGAAAGCTCTCTCCCTTGGGGGTGGCGCCGTAGATTACCAGGCTGCCGTTTTTAGCCAACACATCGAGGCCCGAAGCGGCCGCTTTTGCCCCCCCGGCGGTGAAAAAAACCGCCTCCGCTCCGATCCCCTTAGTCTCCTCAAGCACCGCTGCTTTCAGATCCTCCGTCAAAGGATCAAGCGCCCTGATCGCTCCCAGATCCAGAGCCTTCTTCCGGCGCCCCTCATCGGGCTCGCTCATGATAACCTTCGCCCCCCGGGCTATTGCCTGGAGCATATGAATGACCCCCATCACGCCCCCGCCGATAACCACAGCAGTGTCGCCAAACTCCAGTCGGCTGCGGTCAATGCTGCGAAGGACACACGCCAGGGGTTCTGCCAGAGTTCCAATTGCCGGATCCACCTCGTCAGATATCTTATACACCTCATATCCCCGGGCGGCAAAGTATTCAGCAAAACCACCGGGGCCCCACGCCTCTCCAGGTACGGGAGAATCTGATGCGTTAAGACAGAGATTATCCAGCCCCCGACGGCAGTAGTAGCACTCCCCGCAACGGGTAAGGCTGGCCACCACTACCCGGTCACCGGGCTTCAGATCCTGGGCCACACCGCTACCCACCGCCGCAACGGTACCGCAGATTTCATGCCCCCCCACAAAGGGGTATGAGTCCGGAACCCCCTTGAAAAACTTCTGTTCCCAGGTACAGAGGCCTACCGCATCAATTCTTACCAGCACCTGGTCATTCCGATAGGAAGGTACCGCTTTTTCAGCAATTTCAATTCTTCCAGGGGCGGTCATCACCGCCTGTTTCATTGTTTCAGGAATATTCTGATTCATTGAGTTTTCTCCTTATATCGTATTGTCTTACTATCCTGATCTCTTAACGATTATCTTGTCTGATACAGCTCCCAGGCAGTATCAATATCGACCCCTTCATGAAAGATGGCAGAAAGTGCTCTGGCCATCGCCGCAGATTTCTCAACTAATTTCCACCTCAAAGACGTAACTATCCCCCCGATACCAGCTTGTGCTGAACTCCACAGGAATATCCCCTGTTATTAAGGTAATCCGGTGAGTATAGAGGACCGGAGAACCCACAGGGATCCCGAGAGCCTCCGCCACATCACTCTCTGCGACAGTCGCCTCAAGCTTCTCCTTCGCCTTGCGCAGATTAAGCAGTTTTTCTTCCACCAGAAAGCGGTAGATAGAGTCACTGGTCAGATCAATCTTCAAAACTCCCTCGCAGCGGGAAGCCACAAGATAGACATCCTGCAAACCGAGCGGCTCCTTCCCGGCGTAGCGAATCCGCTTTATGCGATAGATTGCAGTTCCTTCAGGAACCTTCAATTTTTCCTGAAGCAGCTGATCTGCCTCTACCTCTTCTGCAGCCAAGACACGGGAAAAGACCGTATATCCTTTGCGGACCATGGTATCATGGAAGCCGCTGAACCGAGCGGCGGACTCCTCAAACCGGGGTTTGGTTACGAAAGTACCCTGGCCGTGAAGCCGTTGCAGGTATCCTTCGTTTACCAGCTCGGTAACCGCATTTCTGGCGGTCAATCGGCTTACCCCGTAGTTCTCTGCCAATTTCGGCTCCGAGGGAATCTGGTTGCCTGGTTGTAGCTCCCCCTGCATGATCTGCCGGTGGATATCTTCCTTTATCTGCCAGTAAACTGGTACGTGACTATTTCTGTCAACCTTCATAACTTCCTCAAATAGTATAGATGTATAGATAAGTGCCTCTCTACAGATTATCCGATCAACAGGAACCTGTCAAGAAAAAAGAAATTGTCGTGCACCCGAAAAAAGAGAGGGATTCCCGCCTTTCAAACTGCTTCCCAGCTCCATCCCTCTTTGACAAAGGAGCGGACAACTGCTATAGTATATCAGATTTAACACGTGGTAAATAGGAGCTTTTATGTACATAATAGGTGCAGTTATTAACACAAGTGTCCCGGGGATCGACGAAATGATAGAAAAACGGAATAACCAGGAGCTGCTGCAGCTTGCACAGCAGCAGATTCAATGGGGTGCTGAAATGTTGGCCATCAATTGCGGGAGCCGGATCGATTCAGAGCCCGATGATATTGAGTGGATGTTCCGGACAATCCAGGATGAGATAGAGATCCCTCTCTGTATAGACAGCCCCAACCCGGAGGCGCATCGGGTCGGATTGAAGGTACACCGCCACGGAAGAGCTATGGTCGACTCCATAACGGCGGAAAAGGAGCGGATGGAGGCTATCCTTCCCCTGGTGAAGAAGCACAATGCATTGGTCACTGCAATCCTCCACGATGAGTCTGGAATGCCCTCCGGGGTAGAGGATCGGCTGCGGGTAATGCCCAAGATTGATGAAGCGGTTCACTCTTATGGGATCAGCCCAAAAGATGTCTACCTGGACTGCATGATTTTTCCCCTTTCAGTGGATTCAGCCAACGGCCCCATCTATCTGGAAACCCTTAAGCGGGTAAAAGCGGAGTATCCCGAGTATAAGAGCATCTGCGGCCTGAATAACATCTCCTATGGTCTTCCCGAGGGAGATGTTCTAAACAGCTCTTTTCTTTCCATGTGCGCCGCCCTGGGGCAGGAGGCAAGCTATCTGGAGATAACAAAAGCGTCGGGAGCCATGGTGCGGGCAATAAAGGGGCTCTTAAACCGGGATGAATATCTAAGTGACTACCTTGCATCATACCGGGCGGGACTGCTGGATGTATGGAAAGAAGAAGAGGAAGCACAGATCTAATATCAGGGTTCTTTTACCGGGAACAATTCTACATTCCTATCGCCTTTGTAGAAAATCCAGAGCGACCATCCACTTATAGGCGGAGAAGCGGCGTCCCCTGTCCCGGATAGAATAGAGGGCTCCACCGTGGGAGAGCTCAAGAATCTCCCGATTCTGAATATTTATCCCGATCAAAGCAGAAACAGGGGCCTGTAAGATCACCCGCCGATTTTTCCCGGACCCTGAGAAGATGGTAAATATCCGGTCAGGGGAAAGTGAAATAGATACCCGAAAAGGATATCTGCGAAAATGGGGCAAGTCCAGACTAAGAGTGAGGCTGAGCCCCGAATCCATCAGCGGAAAAGGGCCTGAAAGCAGTTTCTGGAGTTTCTTCCGCTGCCACCGGTTCCAGTCCCGGAGTGAAGAGAAGGCTGGCCGCTGCCCGAATTCATCAATTCCATCCCAGGAGCCCGGAGCTGGTGATCCAGCAGGGGCGATAAAACCGTACTCATCATACATCCAACCAGATGAGCATTCCCGGCAGTGAAAATGATCCCCCTGGGAGTGGAGCGTGCCAATTCCTTCGCACACCGGACAGAGAAAGAGGAGCTGTTCCACCCTCTCTGCCAGTCGTTTTCCATGAAAGGGCTGTTTAGCCCCCCTTTGCCACACCACAACGTCATGAAAGAGTGCTTCTGTCAGATCCTCATTGATCTTTTCTGAGCTTAGGGCGAGAGCTTCTCTATTCTGGTAGAGCAGGCGGTATTCAAGTTTGATGCTTCCCCTTCTTCTTCTCACAGACCACCTTGGATGACTCAGGTAGCCCCCCCGGATCCGCACTGTTACAACCGGGATAGCCATTTTTCTCACCAGCTTTGCAGTGGAAAAGAGAAGAGGCAGGCTCACTCCATCCCAGGTTTTCTGCCCCTCCGGGAAGATCCCGATAACTTGCCCATGCTTCTTCAGAAGCATAATCTGCTTCATCGTATTCATATCCGTCCGGGCCTTGCGTTTCGGAACAGCCCCTAAAAAATTCATAAGATATTTCAAGAAGGGAGAACGGAACATCGCATCGGTGGTAATAAAACGGACATCCCTGTCGAGGTAAAAGCTGATCATCACCGGATCCCAGAATCCTTGATGGTTGGACATGAGAAAATAGGGGGGCTGCAGAGCCCTGACCGCTTCAGGCACAGCGGCTTCAATGGTAAATTTACCCTGCAGGAACCGTGATACCAGGGGAAACAAGGCTTTGTAGAGAAGATCTCTCACCATTTCAGGCTCCAGAGGTAAAGCATACCTGCATCATAGAGGAAATGGGGAAAGGAAAAAAGAACTCTTTTTCCAATCTCTTGCCTTTCTCCATCATATCCACGAAAATAGTACTGTTATGATCCTATAAAGAGGGACAGTATAATGCCAACAAAAAGAAAACCCACAGCCTCCATCTACGCAGGGATGATCAAGCTTCTTTTTTGGCAAAGTTGGGTTAGAATTTTATAGATCGTCGTTGAGCCCCTTCTTTCAGAGGAGTTATATATAGCTAAAGCAGCAAAGCGCTCTCCTCCCTGATAAAGAAAGGGGTATACTCCAGGGGCGCTTCAATTTCCGCACTACTGCCCGGTTTATACAGCTTCCCGGTCCGGTAGTCTCTCCAGGAATCAGTGGCACTACCGGTACCGCCAGCACCACCGTTACCCCCGGTGCCCCCGGTGCCGCCAGGGAAGTAGACCTGCCGCCGCCTGGAACCATACACTGTTACCGGTGCTACCAGGATATCGGGACCGAAAAAGTACTGGTCATCTATATTCCAGCACACTTCATCTTCCGGATAGAGGAGAAACAGAGGGCGCATAATGGGTACTCCTGTTTCATGAGCCTCTTCCATCTGCTTGGCAACATAGCTCCGGAGCTTCTCCCGCAGGAAGAGCTGCTCTTTCAGAATTGCGTACACCTCTTCACCGAAGCTCCACACCTCATTATCTCCTCCCGAGCCATGTTTTTGCCCCGGCAGGGGGTCCAGCCAGGGGAGACGGAAGCCGTGGAGCCTGAAGACCGGAGAGAAAACACCAAACTGAAACCACCGGACCAGCAGTTCCCGGAATTCCGGATCCTCCCGGTCCCCTCCCATAAAACCACCAATATCGGTGGTCCACCAGGAGATGCCGCTGAGACTCACATTGAGTCCCGACTTGACCTGCATCCGGAAAGAGTCGAAGGTACACTCAATATCCCCGGACCAGAGGACCGCCCCGAAGCGCTGGCTCCCGATCCAGGCGCAGCGGATCAAGTTTACTATCTCCCCCGGTTTCCGCCCCCCTCGTATCTGCCCCTCCCAGAGTGCCTGAGCGTAATGAAAGGGGTATATATTACTCACCTCCAGACCATTTCCTATCCGGTAGCGCACATTTTCATAATCATAGGGTCGGATCTCCGGCTCCGCTTCGTCGAGCCAAAAATGGTTGATCCCGAAGCTGCTGTAGTTGGCCCCAAGCTTCTCCCAGAGGTACTCCCTGGCCTTCGGGTTTGTCACATCGATATAGGTCTCCGGCCCCTCAAACATGAAAAAGACTCCCACCCCCCGCTCTGAGCGGATCAGCATGTTGGATTCTGCCATTTCGGTGTAGTTTTCCGATTCCGGATCCACCGTGGGCCAGACAGAGACCATCACCTCAACACCCATCTTTTTCAGCTCCAGGACCATCCCTTCCGGATCGGGCCAAAAGGCAGGGTTAAACTTCCACTCCCCCTGCTGCGTCCAGTGGAAGTAATCGATGATTATCATGGAGAGGGGAAGCTTCCGCCGGTGATACTCCCGGGCTGTCTCAAGGAGCTCCTCCTGGCTCCTGTAACGCAGTTTGCACTGCCAGAAACCGGTAGCAAAATCGGGCATGGGAGGGGGATGACCGGTGAGGTCGCTGTAGCGCCGAAGGATCATTTCAGGCTCCCCACCGGCGATTACAATGTAGTCGATCCCTTTAGAGGCTTCGGCAAACCATTTGGTGTGATTCTGTACCAATTCAGCCTGGCCAATCGCCGGATTATTCCAGATAAAGCCGTAGCCTTTGGAACTGAGCAGAAAGGGGATGACACAGTGGCCATTTTTCTGCATCAACTCCACCACGCTCCCCTTCAGGTTGAAGCAGTCGTTAGCCACCTGCCCCATCCCGTAAAACTTCTCATCCCTATCGGCTTTGAACCAGAGGGAGGTTTTAAAGGATTCGCTGCTGAGATGGCGATACTCCCGGGCCCTTCTGTGGGGTGCCCGATCCTCCCGCTTATCGATCCAGAACTCCTCGATCAGGGACTTCCCATGGGCGTCAAAGAAATTCACCGTACCGTTTCGCTGCAATTCCACCGAAACTGCACCGTTTTTCATAAGAAGTCGCCCCTCCTCCTGAATGATCTCAGGTGAAGAAGCTCCAGGGGGCAGCAGGGTCCAGTTCTCCTCGGGTATCCGAAGCGTTTTTGAAGAGCGGAAGCGAATCGCATCCGGTCCCCAGGGCTCAATTTGTACCAACTCCCCCTCCCCTTCCCAGAAAAGGTTCTTCTCATCGCTGCTTAAGGTTCCCCAGGGTTCTCGCCATCCTGCCATTGCATGCCTCCTCTCATCGGTGAAACCAGGTACGTTTCCAACTATAGTCATCTAACAAGAGAGAGTGTAACATCTTGATTAACACGTGTAAACTGTCGATCAGCTTTTTGATTGAGGCTGTCCCGCAACCTATTTTGAGTATCATGCACCCTAGATATGGTCTTGGGAAAAATGCTATAGCACCATATATGGTGGTTTTGACGGCCTGAATTCAATGATCTCGTTGACATCCTCCGGGGCCTTAATGAAAGGTATCAAACCCCAGGGCAAGCCCTGGACCCGGGACGCATAGCGTCCCTTTCCGACCCAAGGGTCGGGGTATTGATACCTCTCGTTCGCTTGGGAATAAGTCATGATAACCTTCTTTCAATCTCCCCATCAAGGAGGCGAAATTCCACCGCTGATTCAGGGTCCAGGAGCACCTTCTCACGGTTTTTCATCTTTACTACAACCTTAGGAAGCGCCCGCTTCCCGATCACCAAGCGCAGGAGAGCTTCATCCTCCTGGTACACCGCTTTCTGAAGTTCCATGATCTGCTTCTGCAGTTCTCCCCGTTTATCACCGCTTTTCTTCAAATCCACCAGCTGTTCCTTGAGACGACTCCGCTGACCGGGCAGCATACGGCGAATCTGCTCCTTCGCCTTGGCCACATCACTATCCAGACCATTCTTCTCCATCAAGCTGGTGATATGCCGCTCCACCGCCTTCAAGGCAGCTGTCATATTGTTCAAGGTGTTCTCCGCATAGGGGTTATAACCCAGGATGATACTGCTGTCCTGATTCGGTGAACCGACACTGGGAATTTCAATCTGCTCCATGGAGATCACCGTTCCTCCAATGAGGGTGCTCACCGTATCCTTCAAGCCCTTGCCAAGAATCTTTACTTCCCGGGCCCCAAAGAGGTGGGCATTCATCGATCCCTTGGTAATCTCAAGCTTCTTTTCACAGTAGATCCGGGCCTCCTGTACAAAGCCAAGGTGGATATTTCCGCCAGCTCTGATTGTGGTTATAGATCCAACGACCCCGCCAGCCACCTCCACATCACCCTTTGCACGGATCTCACATCCACTCTCCACAACTCCGGCAATAAATACCGAACCTTCGCTGTAGATGGAGAAGCCGGAGGTGAGGGAACCTTTTACCAGCACATCCTTCTGGTAGACGATGTTCCCTGTTGAGAGGTTCACATCCTTTTCAACGAGAAAGAGTTCGGAAACAGAGATAGATTTGGCATCAAGATGAACCGTCCCCGCTATTTCCGCATAGAAGCGTTCAGTCCCATCTTCCCGTTCCACCCTGATATGTTCTCCCGGATGAAAGGGAATCTCCTTCCCGGGCTTTACCTCAGTTCGTTCTCCCCGAATGGTGACCCCAGCCCTTCCTGGAAAAGGGTCCCGCTTTACCACCAACAGCTGATTTTGGGAGCAAACCAGATAGTTATGAAACCCTTTATAGTCGATATGTGCCAGGCTCTTATCCGGCTTCTCTTTGCTTACCAGAATTTCAATAGCACTATCCCGGCCCTCCTCGGGGTAGACCCCCGATACTACCGGAATATCCTCGAAGAGAGGAGAGATCAGGGCAGCTGCTTCCCTGGGGTCGGTGCAATTAATGTTCGGATCGCTATTGTGCTTTCGAAATTGTTGGCACCACCAGGAGAGGAAGCTCCCGGGGCAATCACTCGCCTGAGAGGTGGGAAGGTTTCTGAACAGGAGAATATAGGGATCCTTTTCAATAATGGGAGAGATGATTGTAAGCGCCCCGTCATAGGATGCGTAGCCCCCCTGCTTTGCGCGGTAGCTCAAGAAACCGTCAGCCTCCCTTACTTGTTCAATACTCTCCGGATCATAGGGGAAAAGGTCACCCCCTGCAGCATCGATCCGGCAAAGGGGATCACCCTGGAGAAAAAAGATGATCCTTGCATCTGAAAGGGCATCAATAGCTTTTTGATCCAGAGCTTGGGATCCGGAAAAAGCCTTCCCTAGCGGTTCCAGGAGAGCTCTGCTTTGTAGGAAATCTTCCAGGGTGGTGATATCATTCCATCCGGAAAAAGAGAGGGATATTTCGTCACGCTGGGGCATCGGCTTCCTCAATGAGCATATCGATCGACCCCATTACCTCAGAAGAGGCAGCCAGAGCTTCCTGCTGGGAAAGGAAGAGTTTGATCCCCGAAATAAAGGTGTTCATCCGCTTCAGCGCTTCCGGTGTTGTTTTGTCCGGTGTAAAAACCGCAATCACCCCCAAAAGCGCACTTCTCCCAAAAAGAGGCAGAAAGAGAGCTCCCTGCTCATGAAGCGCTTGCTTTTTCACCTTCAATTTTTCCAGGATAGAGGGATCGATCGCTGCATGTTCCGGGTTAGAGGAGTAACAGGTTTCACTCATCAAGGAACGAATGGCAACACCGTTTCCACCCATCATTTTGGAGAGAATCTTCATTCCCTGGCCAAGTACTTCCTCTTCTCCCGCCCCTTTCAGGATCGAATTGAGAAGCATATTGCTTGCCTTGATCTCCCGGGTTCGCGCTTCAACCAGCTTTTCCAGGTTTTCATTGAGCTCGTTAAGCTCCTCATTCTTAAGCCTCAACTCTTCCAGCATCTCTTTCTCTCTAAGTCTCCGCTCAAACATCTCACAGGCGTTCATAAGAGCTATCATCAAATCTGTATCTTTCCACGGTTTGGTAATATAGCTGTGAATGTGACCGCCATTTATGGCACTCATAATATCTTCGATATCGGAATAACCGGAGAGCACAATCTTTACGCTCATCCGATCCTTCTCGTTGGCCTTCCGGACCAGCTCCACTCCACTCATCTCCGGCATTCTCATATCGGTAACAATCACGCTGTAGCTTGTCCTGCGTATCTTCTCAAGAGCCTCTTTTCCGGAAGAGACATAATCTGTTTCATAAGCACTCTTTCGCATAAGCCGCTGCAGCGCCTTCAAGATATTCACCTCATCATCAACAAATAATATCTTATGGTTCATCTCTTCTCCTTGGAATCGTGACCGAGAAGGTGCTCCCCTCTTCGGTGGGTATTACTGCAAGTTTTCCTTTGTGCTTGTTTACAATGATATCATGGCTAAGGGTTAAACCTAAACCGCTGCCGGCCCCCACATCCTTTGTGGTAAAGAATGGGTCAAATATTTTTCTGCGATGCTCCTCTGAGATGCCCCCGCCGGTATCGCTGATGGTGAAAAAGACATCTTTTTCATCCTGAAATGTTTCTATGGTAATGGTACCCCGTTTAGTCTTGCAATTTTGCTGCACCGCCTCAATTGCATTTATAAGCAGGTTGAGCAAGACCTGGTTAATCTCCGCTCCAATACAGAAAAACCGCTCCACTTCACCATACTTTTCTATGATGTCGATGTTGTACTTATACTCATTTTTGGTAACCGTGAGGGTATCACGGATCGCCTGATTGAGATCGTAGTAATTATGATGCTCCGACTGATCTTTCTGGGCAAAGTTCTTCAAACTCCCGAGCAGTTTCTTTATTCTTTCGATCCCTTCCCCATTCTCGTTTTCTATAGCCTGGATATCCTCAAAGATGTAATCCAGCTCCAAGCGCTTATCCAGGGATTCGATCGGATCGAATTGGCCATCTCCCAGGGTCCCATACAGTTCCCGAACCGATTCAACATAGCTCTTCAGATCCTTAAAGTGGTTCATCAGAACTGAAATGTTGTTGAAGATAAAACCGAGGGGATTATTTATTTCATGGGCCATTCCGGCCGCAATCAAGCCCAGGGCCGCCATCTTCTCCTGACTCAACATCGATGAATAGGCCCGGTTAAGCTCTTCATTCAATTCACTCAATTCCAGGTTCTGCTGCAACTGTCCGGTAAAGGCTTCAGTCTGCAGGGTCATATCCTTGATATGAAAATAGTAAGCTCCTTCGCCGCTCTCTGCGTCGGAGAGGGTAAAAATGGATGCCACCCCGGAGATGTGGCTGCTGTTTTTCGCTTTGAGAAGAATTTCAAAATCGCTTATAGTGTTTCCCCTGCCCAATGCATCAGCGATGTAATGAATGGCATCGGGGCTTAAAACCATAATCTCATCCACGCCATAGTCACGAGCCTCCAGCACCGAATCAAATCCAAGCTTCTTCCGGCAGGCGCTGTTCATATCACGGATCTTCCACCCCTCATCAAGACAGATCACAAGATCCGGAGTTTTGTTGTAATAACCATCAAAACGGGTATAGGTTTGCAATAGACGGACAATGCTTGCCCTGTCAAAGGGGAGCGCTATCAAGATTAACCGGGAAGAGCGGGCATCTACCGTCTCCAGGCAGAGATAACGGCGATTCTGGCCAGCCACAGGGAGCTTTCTCACAGCTATCTGTTCCCCCTCCTCCCGGGCCTCAATATGTTCGGGCCAGCCGGGGGGAAAAGTTCCGGGAAAGAGGGAGAAAATAGAATGGGGCGGTGATGCCCCGGAGCGGTCAATCTCTTCCTGCAGATGTTCATTGACCGACCAAATTCTCCCTTCATGGTCATAGGTACACCTGAGAACCTTAAAAAGCGAACCGGGGATCCCGGCAATCCGATCAAAGAGAGGAAGCAAATTCATGATTCAATCCCATCCAATATGGAGAGGATATCCTGCACCTGACAGGGCTTTTCAAGAAAATGATCCGGAGGCTCAACTGAATTATCTATAGAAACTTGACCGGTAATAAGGATCGTGACAGTTTCACTCTTTTTCTCCCGCACCCTGCTGATTAAATCTAGGCCGCTCAAACCGGGCATCCCTTCATCAGTGATGAGCACATCCGGAACTTCAGCAGCCGCGGCGTCAAGGGGATTGGAAAAGAAGGTAAAATTGTACCTGTCCCGATGCAGCTGGAGAAGCCGGCGGAAACTTCGCAGTACATTCTCTTCATCATCTACAAAGAATACACGTAACATCCTCTATAATCCTTTTCCTGCCATCTCTGCCCGGTTCAGGGTAATGAGAAAGCTGCTTCCCCCATGGGGAACCGAATCGACCTTGATCGTTCCCTTATGTTTCACCACCACGGTTGAATAGACCAGGGCAAGGCCCTGGCCTGTCCCCTTTCCCATCTTCTTTGTAGTAAAAAAGGGCTCAAAGATTCTTCCTTTCACTGCTTCACTCATCCCGATTCCGTTGTCGCTAATCGAAAGCTGCACATCCTGGCCCTGGACCTGAAGGGAGAGGAGAATGAGTCCCTGCCCCACCGAAGTATCACCGAACTCCTCTTCAATTGCATGGGCGGCATTGATCACCATATTCACAACAGCCCTGCTAAAGGCGGAGGGGAATCCCGATACCAGAATCGTATCATCCCGGGGAAAATCAAAGCGAAGCTGGGCATGTCGTTTCCATTCATTGGTAGAAAGGCGAATGGCATCTTCCACCGCCTGCCGGATAGAGAAGGGCTGGGGTAATTCTTTTCCAGGATGGACATAATTGCGGAGAGAACGGATCATACCGGTAATCTGCTCTATCCCATCCAGGGATTGACGGATCACCTCTCCTATTTCATCACAGTAGTCCAGTTCCATGGTGGTCCCATCAACACAGGATGAGAGGTATTGCAGATTATTTTGAATAAACTGCACAGGAGTATTAATTTCATGAATTATTCCCGCAGCCAGCTCACCGAGGGCCCTGAATTTGAGCGTCTCCTCTTCCTCTTTCCGGTTTTCCCTGGTACTGGTGATATCCTTTCCATTTACCAAAAATCCGATATGTCTATTCCCCTTCTGAAATATGGGCACCACATTCATCCCGGCATAACGAATCCTCCCATCGTTAAACCGAAGGGCCAGATCAGGCAGGAAAAGTTGTCTCTTTTCTACTATACTCCTCTCCATTGCTTCCACCAGAGGAGCAAGGAGAGGCTTACGATCCGGGTAATCCCGGCCGATCGCTTCAATCTTCAAACCTTTGACCTCTGACTCTGGAATATCAAGGAGCTGCCGGGCCATCTGGCTCCAGAAGCGAATTTTGCCGGCTTTATCAGTTATGATAATTACCGTATCGCTGGTCCGCATCAACTCTTCAAAAAATTGTAACAATTCACGCTCTTTCATTATTTGGAACCCTTTAAGGTAACGCATTCATCATACACTAGATGGTAGGTTTTTTATTTATTTTTTGCAAATATCTCAAAAAGGATTTATCATGTTAGCATGAAAGAGCGAAAAAACATCTACTTTCTGGACGATATCTGTATCATCTTGAGTTATCTCCTCTTTGCTCTCTTTATCTACCGGATCTATCCGGTGCTGAAGATGTGGATGGAGTTGGGGAAAATCGACACCTCTCTGTTTCAGCTGCGTTCTTTCCAGTGGCTGATCATTACCGGGGGCATCTTTCTCTCCGCCCTTTTCCTTCAATTTTATGGGAGAGTGGTCAGGAGAAAGGAGAAGGAGCTTTTAAAGATGATCAAAACCATCACCCTCTATAAAAGCATCACCCTCCATTCCCTCGCCTACAACACCCAGATTCCCGAGGAGAAGCTGGAAAAGCTGACCAGAGAGCTTGAGCGGGGCGGCCATCTTCCAATAAGCCTTGAGGGAAGGACAGTTAAACTACTTATCGATCCTCCAGTCACTTCTGGGACAGAGAGGGGCCCCGATCTGGAGGACTCCTCTTTTCGCAAGATGGAGAGCTCCCAAGAGAGAGCCACAGGAGAAGAACCTTTTACATCATCGAGCTCTTCAATGTCCGAGAGCACCTCAATCCCGCTAAAAAGGAGAGAGCAAGATCAAGGGAGGCAGAGAGAGAGGGGACAAAAAAAATTCAATCTTTTACTTTTTTTCTTTCTCTTTATTGTTTTCTGGCCCCTGGCCCTGCTCTATGTGATGCGGTTTGCCATAGCAAACTCTGCCCGCAGTGCAATGGCAGCACATTTAGAAGAGCTGAAGCAGGGAAAGGGGAGATAGGAAAAAGAAAACCTGGGCCGCAAAGTTTCCAAAGCTCCACCTCGGAACATCCTCGACCTGTCTATCCGCCCAAATGAAAGGTATCAAATCCCAGGGCAAACCCTAAACTCGGGACGCATAGCATCCCTTTCCGACCCAAGGGTCGGGGTATTGATACCTTTTACAATCAGGCCAGGGCTGTAATAATCTGGTCGGCCATCTCCGCTGTGGTGATACTTTTCTCCCCTGAGGCGATATCTCCGGTTCGGGCTCCCGAATCGAGGGCCTTGCCTACTGCAGCTTCAATTGCCCGGGCAGCTTCAACCATGCCAAAGGAGTACTCCAGCATCATCGCTCCGGAAAGGATCTGGGCGATCGGGTTAGCAATCCCTTTTCCTGCGATGTCGGGTGCCGATCCGCCGGAAGGCTCATAGAGGTGCACTGTTTCACCCAGACTTGCAGAGGGTAGCATGCCAAGGCTACCCCCCAGCGCAGCAGACTCATCGGAGAGGATATCCCCAAAGAGGTTCCCGGTTACAATGACGTCGAAACGGCCGGGGTTTAAAATCATCTGCATCGCTGCGTTGTCCACATACATGTGATCCAGTTCCACATCGGGATAGTCCAGAGCCATCTCCTCTACTACCTGACGCCAGAGCATACTCGATGAGAGAACATTCGCCTTGTCCACACTGGTAAGCTTGTTCTTCCGTCTTCGGGCAGCCTCAAAGGCAACCTGGACAATCTTGCGAACCGTTGAAGATTCGTAGACCATGGTGTCAATTCCCTTCTCTCCAGATAGCTCCTTGGGCTGACCAAAATAGATCCCCGAAGAGAGTTCCCGGACCGTTAAAAGGTCAATCGAGGCTCCCGGTGCCAGGCGGACCGGGCAGGAAGGTACCAGAGCCGGAAAGAGCTTCACCGGCCTCAGGTTGGCATAGAGCTTCAGGGCTTTACGAATCGCCAGGAGTCCTCCCAGCTCGGGCCGCTTATCCGGGGGGAGTCTGTCCCACTTCGGACCGCCTACCGAACCAAGAAGTACCGCATCGCTTTCCCGGCACAATTGTAACGTTTTCTCAGGCAAGGGAGTGCCCGTCTCATCAATAGCCACTCCCCCAATCAGCGCCTCTCTCTTCTCCAGGGAAAAACCGTACCGTTCCCCCGCAGAGTCCAGGACCCTGAGACTTTCGGCCATCACCTCCGGACCGATCCCGTCACCGGGAAGTACGGCTATTTTTTTTACCCGTTCATCGGCGGAGCTACCGGTAATTGCGCTGCTCATACCACCGTTCATGCTCCCGCCTCCATCAATTCAGCCTTCGCATAAGCAAGCCATCCGCCGTAATCAATCACCTTCTTCAGGAAATCCGGATAGGGCTGGAAGGAGTGCTCCTTGCCGCTGGAGAGGTTTTTAATCTTCCCTTCGTTGAAATCGACCGAAAGCTCATCACCTTCGGAAAACGTATCCGCCTCTTCAAGCTCAATGATGGGAAGACCGATGTTAAAACTGTTTCTCAGGAAGATCCTGGCAAAGCTCTTTGCAATAACACAGGAAATTCCGGAAGCTTTGATCGAGATAGGGGCGTGCTCCCTGCTGGATCCACAGCCGAAGTTCTCTCCTGCTACCATAATCGAACCGGAAAGGTCCTCCCGCATACCGAACCCCTGCCGGGCATCTTCCATACAATATGTTGCCAATTCCGCAGGATCGCTGGTGGAGAGGTAACGGGCGGGAATAATCTCATCAGTGTTTACATTGTCGCCAAAGACGAAACATCGGCCCCGCCGGACCATCGTCTCCTGACTTGCCTGTTTTTCCGTTCCACTCATCCTAAAACCCCTCCAGATTACTGATAAAACCTTTCACTGCCGAAGCGGCTGCAACCGCTGGCCCGGTCAGATACACCTTACTCTTCAAATGACCCATCCGGCCCACAAAGTTCCGATTGGTAGTGCTCACCGCTGATTCTCCTTCAGCAAGGATACCCATATGCCCCCCCAGACAGGGGCCGCAGGTGGGGGTGGAGAAGGCGCACTGTGCATCAACAAAGATCTTCGCCAACCCCTCTTCCATCGCCTGAAGATAGACCTTCTGGCTTCCCGGAAAGATGATGCAACGCACATGAGGGGCCACCTTTTTCCCCTGGAGCATCTGCGCTGCCACTCTGAGATCTTCAATCCGGCCGTTGGTGCAGCTGCCGATTACCACCTGATCAATTTTAATCTGATCAGCCTCCGCTTCTGCAGCGCTCTTGCCGTTGGAGGGAAGGAAGGGATATGCCACCATGGGAGGCACTTCGGATAGGTCAATAGCTATTTCCCGCTCCCAATCGGCATCTTCATCCGCCTTGAATGGATCAACAGTAATACCCCGTTCCGCCTCATAAGCGATGGTAAACTCGTCCACCGGGAAAAGACCCGCTTTCCCCCCCGCTTCTATAGCCATATTACTTACGGTGAAACGGCCATCCATGGAGATGGCGGCCACTCCAGGACCGGTAAACTCGATGGCCCGGTAATTGGCTCCGTCCACCCCGAGAATCTTGATAATATAGAGCACCAGGTCCTTGCCCCCGACGCCCTTTCGAAAAGCGCCCTCCAGGTGGACCCTGATGGAGGTGGGCACCTTGAACCACCCTTTTCCGGTAAGATAGACCCCCGCAAGATCGGTTGACCCTACCCCGGTTGCAAAAGCTCCTAAAGCTCCATAGGTACAGGTGTGGCTGTCTGCGCCCACCACCAGATCCCCGGATTTCACAATCCCCATCTCCGGGAGGATCACATGTTCAATGCCCATCCGTCCCACTTCAAAGAAGTTTTTTACCCCCTGTTCGCGGGCAAAATCCCGGACCATCTTCACCTGTCCGGCGGACTGTATATCCTTATTAGGGGTAAAATGATCAGGAACAAGGACCACCCGGTCGGGGTAGCGCAACCGCTTCCCTCCCGCCTTTCTGAACTCGTTGATAGCCACCGGGGCAGTAATATCATTACCCAGGGCTACATCCACATCGAGCATCAGGTATTCTCCCGGCCGGACATCCCTGCCAGCCTTGGCCGAGAAGATTTTCTCGCTCATGGTTTGTGCTCTCGACACCGTAAACTCCTTTTCTACCGTTTTCTCAACTCGTATCTGTTAACCGCATTGAGGTAAGCCAGGGCCGAAGCCTCAATGATATCGGTGGAGGATGCTTTTCCCCCAAAAATCTCCCCTTCAATCTCAACTTCCAGCTTCACCTGTCCCTGAGCATCCTTTCCAGCACCGATGGCGTGGATGATGTACTCCTTCAGTTTCCCTGAAACACCGATAGATTGGTCGATGGCGTTGAATACCGCATCCACCGGACCATCCCCGGCAGAGCTGGTAACCTTCTCTCCCGTCTCCGATTCTATCTTCACCGTGGCCGAAGGAATCAGGCTGTTGCCGGTGTAGCTGTGAAAATAGAGGAGCTTATAGCCCTTTGTTACTCCACCAAGGACGGTACTGACGATCGAGAAAAGATCCTCATCGTAGACCTCCTTCTTTTTGTCAGCGATAACGGTGAAACGGGAGAATACCTCTTCAAACTGCTGCTTCGTAAGCTTGATGTTGTAGTGATTCAGCTTATCCTGCAGAGCGTGTTTACCCGAGTGACGCCCCATAATCAGGGTCTCACTGGAGCGGCCGATCGATTCGGGTTTCATGATTTCATAGGTTTCCCGGTTGCTGAGCACCCCGTGCTGATGGATCCCCGATTCGTGAACAAACACATTCTCGCCAAAGATGGGCTTGTTCCGCGGAATGAGCAGTCCAGTGATGCTCTGGAGCAGCTTCCCTGTGGGATAGAGAAACTCCTTGTGGATATTTGTTTCCACATCATAGGAGTCTTTCCGGGTATCCAGAGCCATGATAAGCTCCTCCATGGCACAGTTACCAGCCCGCTCTCCTATCCCGTTGAGGGTCACTTCCGCCTGGCTTGCGCCGTTACGAATAGCCGAGAGGGTGTTGGCCAGAGCCAGACCAAGGTCGTTGTGACAGTGCACCGAAAGGTCAACGCTTCCGTCCTGAAACTGGGGAACCTGTTCAACCAGGAAAGCGATCAACTTGCCAAACTCCACCGGCTCGGAGTATCCCACCGTATCTGGGATATTAATGGAGGTGGCTCCCGATTCAATAGCCACCTTCACCGATTCAAGCAGAAAATCGGGCTCAGTACGGCTGGCATCTTCGGGACTGAACTCTATCCGGTTAAACCCTTTTCGGGCGTATTGAAGATGTTCCCCAATAGCAGCAAGGATCTCCTCTTTGCTCTTCTTCAGTTTAAACTCCCGGTGAAGGGGGCTTGTGGCAAGGAAGAGGTGGATCATCGGATGGGCGGCATCCCGGAGTGCATCGTAGGAAGCGTCTATATCCTTGACGACACAGCGGGAAAGACCGACTACCTCGCTTTTGGATACCACCTGGCTGATCCGCTGCACCGCTTCGAACTGCACAGGGCTCGATACAGGGAATCCCGCCTCAATCCGGTCAACTCCAAGACTTTCCAGAGCTTCCGCAATCTCTATCTTCTGTTCCAGGGCCATGGATGCCCCCGGGGACTGCTCTCCATCCCGTAATGTGGTGTCAAATATTTTTATTTTTCGCGGCATGGGCCACCTCCTTTCCGATTCTCATCTTTTTTCAATTTATAGATAAGGGAGTCACAGAGAGCGTGCCAGGAGGCATCCATAATGTTGTCGGATACCCCCACCGTTGTCCAATGGTCCTCCCCATCGGTGCTGCTGATCATAACCCGGGTGGTGGCAGTGGTTCCAGCATCCTCGTTAAGAATACGCACCTTGTAGTCCGAGAGTTTTACCGACCGTAAAACCGGATAAAACTTCTCAAGAACCTTCCGGAGTGCCCTGTCCAGAGCCTCCACAGGGCCACTTCCGTCGGCAGAGGTGTGTTCCACCGATTCGGCATGTCCCCCCGAACGGCTAACCTCCTCGGGCACATGGGCCTTTATAGTAGCCTCGGACCAGGACTTCCCATCTCCATCCGCCAGGGTAAGAACCCGAAAGCCATGGAGGGTAAAATACTCCTTCAGGGTTCCTAAAAGCCGGGCGGAGAGCAGTTCAAAGGAAGCTTCGGCTCCTTCAAAGTGATACCCCCGGGCCTCCATATCTTTCACCTCTTTAAGAATATCGCCAGCCCGTTTCGGATCAGCAGAGAGGTCGATCCCCATCTCCATCGCCTTCTCCAACACATTGCTCTTACCGGAAAGCTCGCTAACCGTCACAACCCGGCTGTTTCCCACCGCTTCAGGTGGGACATGCTCGTAGGAACGGCTGTTCTTTCTCACCGCTGAAACGTGGATTCCACCCTTATGGGCAAAGGCGTTCCTTCCCACATAGGGGAGCCAATCGGGCTGACTCTGGTTGGCCGCCTCGCTCACCAGATGGCTGATGTAGTTGAGCCGCTTCAACTGCCCCTCGGGGAGACATGAATAATCAGCTTTCAGCTCCAGATTGGGAATAAGGCTGCAGAGATTGGCGTTTCCGCACCGTTCCCCCAGTCCATTTATGGTGCCGTGCACCATCCGTGCCCCGGCATCTACCGCTACCAGACTATTGGCTACCGCCAGCTCACTATCGTTATGGGCGTGAATACCCAGAGGAATGTCGGTTCTTTCAGCGGCTGCCAGGGTGGCGGTCCGAATCTCATCGGGGAGGGATCCACCATTGGTGTCACAGAGAGCAATCCAGTCCGCTCCAGCCTGGGCAGCAACATCAAGGGTCTTGAGAGCGTACTCGGGATCGTCCTTGTAGCCATCGAAGTAATGCTCTGCATCAAAAACAATCTTATCAAACCTGCTTTTGAGATAGGCGATGGTTGAGTAGATCATCTCCAGGTTCTCTTCCAGGGAAGTTTCCAGAGCCGCCCTTACATGAAGGTCCCAGCTTTTTCCAAAGATGGCCACAGCAGGAACGCCGGTTTCGCAGAGGGTTGCAATATTTTTGTCATCCTCAACCTTGATATCTTTCATTCGGGTAGAGCTGAAAGCGGTAAGAAGTCCCTTCTTCAATGGCTTCTTCTTCATCTCCTGAAAAAAGGTGATATCCTTAGGATTACTTCCCGGCCATCCCCCTTCGATATACTCCATTCCCAATTCATCAAGACTCCGGGCGATTTTAATTTTATCCTCCACCGAGAAGGTGACCCCCATGGTCTGGGCACCATCCCGGAGGGTGGTATCGAAAACAACGATCTTATTTGCCATTACCCTTACCCCCTCCAGATAGCTGGTTCCGAACCGCCGTTGCAGCAGTATCCACCAGATCGCGTCGGTAAATAGCCCCTTCCGCAGCGCTTCCAACAAAGATGGAGTACCGGGAAAGGTAGCCATCGGGGTGGTGTCTGGTCTGAATAAGTTCCCTCTCCGCAGCTGTTCTCCCCTCTGCCCGGGGCTTTCGCTCCTCCAGGAGGGGTCCATCAACCAGTAGATCGAGACTTCGCTTGTTGAAATCGACTCTGATACTGTCCCCAGGCTCAACCAGGGAAATGGGGCCCCCGTTTGCCGCTTCCGGGGAGACATGGCCGATAACAGCCCCGGTGGATCCGCCGGAAAATCTTCCATCGGTGATAAGAACCACCTTTTCAATCAGCCCCATCCCCACAAGGGCACTGGTGGGACTCAACATCTCCCGCATCCCCGGTCCCCCTTTGGGTCCCTCATAGCGGATAATGACCACATCACCAGCTTTTATCTCTCCGGAAAGGATTGCTTCGGTGGCCAGTTCTCCATCTTCAAAGACCACAGCCGGGCCTTCATGAACCCGTAAAGCTTCCGGGACCCCCGCCAGCTTTACCACCGCCCCGTCCGGGGCGAGGGATCCGTGGAGCACTGCCAGACCTCCCTCCTTGTGGTAGGGCCGGTCAACAGGACGGATCACCTCTTCGTCTAAGACCGAGGAAACATCGGCGATCGCTCCCATGGAAAGGCCGATCACCGACCGGGCCTCCCTCTTCAACTCCCCAAGTTCGTTGAGCCGGAAAAGGATTGCTCCAATCCCCCCGGCATCTTCCAGATCCTGAATGTGATGATTTCCCACAGGAGAGAGGTGGCAGAGATGAGGGACCCTTCTCCCCAGCTCGTCAAAAAGATCAATAGAGAAATCTATCCCGAAGGCGGCAGCGATTGCAGGCAGATGCAGGGTGGTGTTGGAGGAGCCCCCTAGAGCAAGATCTGCGGCAACCGCATTCCTGAATGAGTCTGCATCAACCAGATCCCGGGGGGAAAGACCCTTTTCCACCAGGTTGACTACCGCAGCCCCGCTCTCCTTGGCAAGCCTGATCCGGGCAGCATGAACCGCTGGCACAGTCCCGTTTCCGGGCAGGGCGACTCCAAGCGCCTCGGCCAGGGAGTTCATGGAATTGGCGGTAAAGAGGCCTGCGCAGCTTCCCGCTCCCGGGCAGGCGCAATCCTCTATCCCTTTGAGCTCCTTGTCATCTATCTCTCCCCGGGCGTGACGACCCACCGCTTCAAATACCGATACCAGATCAAGCTTTCGGCCCCGATAGCTTCCAGCCAGCATGGGTCCTCCACTGACCAGAACTGAAGGGATATTGAGTCTTCCCATGGCTATCAGCATACCCGGAGTTATCTTGTCGCAGTTACTAATATAAACCATTCCGTCAAAGGGATGCCCTTCGGCAACCGTCTCCACTGAATCGGCTATCAGTTCCCGGCTCGGGAGGGAGTAATACATACCCCGGTGATCCATGGCGATGCCATCACATATACCGATGGTGGAAAAGCGCATGGGGCTAGCCCCGGCCATCCGGATCCCCGCTTTCACCGCCTCTTCTATGTCCCGCAGGTGCAGATGGCCGGGAATCAGTTCACTCCCGGAGGATGCAACCCCGATAATGGGTCCAGCTATCTCCCGGTCGGTCAATCCCAACGCCTTTAAAAGGGATCGGTGAGGTGCCCGTTTTGCACCGCTTTTCATTCTGTCGCTTCTCATATCTATCACTCCTTGGGATAGCAGTTGATGGGGATAGGGCCATTTAAAAGGGGTCCGGAAGTTCTGGAAAGGTGCCGGCTGGGTGGCGGCAATCGCTGACAGCCGTCCGGTTCAGCCTTCCCTGCTCTTCCCTACTCTTCTATCACTACCCTTCTATCACTACTCGTCTACCTCGATATCGCTCTTGAGCCAGCTCATCATGGAACGAAGATCAGCTCCCACTTTTTCAAGGAGGTGCTCCCGTTCATTTCTCCTGATCGATTTAAAGGATGCCTGACCGGCTTTGTTCTCCAGGATCCAGTCCCGGGCGAAACGGCCGCTCTGGATATCATCCAGAATTCCCTTCATCGCCTTCTTGGACTCATCGGTGATCACCTTCGGCTGGGTGATGTAGTCCCCATATTCGGCAGTGTTGCTGATAGATTGGCGCATCACCGAGTATCCGCCTTCGTAAATGAGATCCACGATCAGTTTCATCTCATTGATGCATTCGAAATAGGCCATCTCCGGCTGATATCCCGCCTCAACCAGTGTCTCAAAGCCCGCTTTCATGAGGCTGGTAACCCCACCGCAGAGCACTGCCTGCTCTCCGAAGAGGTCGGTCTCAGTCTCTTCCCGGAAACTGGTCTCAAAAACTCCAGCCCTGGCACAACCAATACCCTTGGCATAAGCGAGGGAACGCTTTTTAGCAGTTCCGGAAGGATCCCTGTGCACTGCAACCAGACCAGGTACTCCCCTTCCAGCAGCAAACTCTCTACGAACGGTGTGTCCCGGTCCCTTTGGTGCAACCAGTGAGACATCCACCCCTTCGGGTGCAATAATCTGGTGGAAGTGAATTGCAAATCCGTGGGCAAACATCAAAAGGTTCCCCTTCTCCAGTCCGGGAGCCACGTCCCTGGCGTAGACTTCTGGTTGTAGCTCATCAGGAAGGAGGATCATAACCATGGTCCCTTTTTTGGCCGCCTCAGCAACAGGATATACAGGGATACCGTACTCCTCAGCCTTCTTCCAACTCCGGCTCCCCTCACGCAGTCCCACAATCACATTGACTCCGCTGTCCTTCAGGCTCATAGCGTGGGCGTGGCCCTGGCTTCCAAAGCCGAGAATCGCCACCGTCTCATTCTTCAACAGATCGAGATCTGCATCCTTGTCATAATAAATTGTTGCCATCTTCTTCTCCTTTCATTGCTTGTAAAGCTCTTTTCTTAAGCTTCCTGCTTTCTATGCTTCCTCCCGGGTCCCTGTCAGCGAAGAGGCCCGGGGAAATTACTATCCCTATTATCCCCTGGAGCGTTTTTTCTCCCACCGGTTCATTGCCACAATTCCCGTCCGGGCCACCTCCACAATCTGCTGAGGTGAGAAAAGGCTGATAAACGAATCAACCTTTTCGCTGGAGCCTACAATCTCCACCACAAAGCCCTGGGGTGAGGAGTCGAGAATCTGCCCTTTAAAGACATTAACCATCTGGAGGATCTCTTTCCGTTCTCCATTAGCCGCCTTCAGTTTTACCAGACCGATCTCCCGGTCCACCTTGGCGGCCGGGTCTATAGGAGCTACCTTCACCACATCCACAATTTTGTATAGCTGTTTCTGGATCTGTTCCACACTCTGATCGTCTCCTTTGACGATAATGGTGAGTCTGAACATATCCGGGTCTTTTGTGGGACCGGCGGCTATGGAATCAATATTAAATCCCCGCCGGGTAATGAGACTGGTAATCTTTAGTAGCACCCCCGGATGGTGATTTACCAGTACAGAAATGGTGTGGTCGGTATAGTTTTCATCATGCATAGCACTTCTCCTCCCCTTTAGATCCTGTCCACAATCTGGTCGTAGGGCTTTCCTGCCGGGATCATCGGCAATACATTGGCTTTCCCTTCCACATGAGCGTGGAGGAGCATCGCACCGTCGTGGGCTGCCAACTCCTTTAGCGCCGCCTCCACATCCCCGGGATTCCGCACAGTTCTGCCCGGAATCCCCATCACCTCTGCCAGGGCAGCAAAATCGGGGTTGTCATCCATGGGGGTTCCTGAATAGCGCTCTTCAAAGAAAAGCTGCTGCCACTGCCGAACCATACCCAGGTAACTGTTATCAAGCACCAGCATCTTCACCTTCAGTCCATATCGCCTGATTGTGGCCAGTTCCTGCAGGTTCATCTGAAAACCACCGTCCCCGGCAATCATCAACACCGGTCTCTCCGGATTCCCTACCGCCGCTCCCATAGCTGCGGGAAGACCGAAACCCATGGTTCCCAATCCTCCGCTGGTTAGAAAGGTGCGGCCCCGCTTAAAGCCAAAAAACTGGGCAGTCCACATCTGATTCTGCCCTACATCGGAGGCTACTATGGTATTCTCCGGGAAGATTTCCCCAGCCAAGCGAACCAGATGCTGAGGAGCTATGGTGGCAGCTCCCTCACTATAGCCATCATCCAGGGGGTGCTGCACCTTGTAATCACCCACTTCCCGGATCCACTGGGATGTGTCCATCTCAATCTCGGTACGGTTTAGATCATCCATAACTGATTTGATCGAACCCACAATTGGAAGATCAACCCGCACATTTTTCCCGATCTCGGCTGGGTCAATATCAACATGAACAATCTTCGCCTTAGGGGCAAAACTGATCCCGTCACCGGTAATCCGATCAGAAAAACGAACCCCCAGGGCAATAATGAGATCTGCATTCTCGATAGCGTAATTACCGTACATGCTACCGTGCATCCCGATTGGCCCAATGAAAAGTTCCTCTCTTGAAGGATAGGCCCCATGTCCCATCAGGGTGCAGACCACGGGAACTCCCTTTTCATCGGCAAATCTATTAACCAGCTCAGTTGTGCCGGAAAGATTAACCCCGCCTCCGGAAAGAATAAGCGGCCGCTTTACCCCCTTAAGCATCTTGATCAAGGTTTTAATCTGCTTAGGGTGGCCCGACATGTTGGGCTTATAACCCTGAAAATCGATGCTTTCAGGATAGTCGAAAGGAGCTTCCTCCTTCTGGATATCCCCGGGAATATCAACAACAACCGGCCCAGGTCTCCCTGTTGTGGCGAGGTAGAAAGCTTTTTTTAAGGTGAGGGCGATTTCATCCGCATCCCGGACCAGGAAGTTTGCCTTTGTAATGGGCATGGTGATACCCACAATATCCGCCTCTTGAAAAGCATCGGTCCCTATCTTTCCAAGGGGGACCTGGCCGGTGATAACTACCAGAGGAACAGAATCCATATAGGCTGTGGCAATGCCGGTAATGGTATTGGTTGCCCCGGGACCGGATGTTACTATCACAACCCCAGGTTTCCCAGTGGACCTGGCATACCCGTCTGCCGCATGGGTTCCCCCTTGCTCATGCCTGGGAGTTATGATCCGAATCTGCTCCTGATACTCGTGGAGCTCATGGAAAAGGGGGATTACTGCCCCCCCGGTATAGGCAAAAACGGTATCCACCCCTTCTTTTACGAGGCTTTCTACCACAATTTTTGCTCCCTTCATTCGTTACCTCCTTTTCTACTGCCCGAAAACAGATGACGCCTCTTCGGATAAGCTCTTCCCATACAGGTAGGCCTTCCGGAGGGCTTGAGTCTGTTTCGTCGTTCGATCTGGTAATACAGAAATGCTTATGCCCTAAGGGCTTTCATTCCTGTCGTCACCATTGAACGACGAAACCTTCTAATATTTAGAATGATTACAGATAGTGGTAGGCTGAAGGAGAGGATGGCGCCGATTAGAATAATGCTCTTAACCTCGATAATGGGGGCTACTGTCTGAGCAATAATCGTCAACATCGTTTTCACTCCTTCTTGTAAATCTATACAAGAAAAATCCTATTCAGGGGAGTAAAAAGTGTCAAGGCCCGAAAAGGGATATTATATGCAAAACTACTGCATAATTATCAAAAAAATGAGAAAAAGCAGGGTGGTCAGAAGGATGAAGATTAGCGTTAAGTCGCTTATGCTTTCAGAACCCCTGCTGTCGGCACTCCCAGTATCTTCCCGACCAATGGTAAGCAACGCTTCATCAAGAGAAACGGCAAGATGAGAAAGGGTTTTTAAAAAGCCTTGTTTTTTTACTGAGATATCAAAATCCATAAACTGTTCAAAATGATATAAGGTGCGCCCAAGCAATCTCCCCACTCTTCCGGGAAAGGCCAGAGTGCCGGCAAAACAGGAGACAGTAGCCCGGGATAAATAGACCAGTCCGATAAAAAGAAGAGCTCTTAATAGTCCCTGCTCAAGGGCGAACCGGGTCACAGGAAAGCTAGCGACCCTAAAAAGCACTTCCCCGACTGGGGTAAGCAAATTCGCTCCGGTAATTCCTGCCAAAATAAGAAGGTTAGGCAGGAGCCGAAACTGTTTCCCCCGAAGGGCGGCATAGAAGATAAGGAGCAGAACCTCAAGGGCCTTAAAAACAAGAGATGTTTGAAAGAGAAAGGCGAGTAATATGAGAACGGTGGATACAAGCACCAGATTCCGTTCCATTTTCTTCTTCTGCTGCGGTTTGTCATCCATCCTGATATGCCTGCTTGTTAAACCCAGAGAGCCATCTGCTTTTTTGAGCAAATCGATCGGTAAAGATCCCGATAATTACCGAGCTGATCAGCCCTATTCCCAGAAAAGGGGGAGCGATAAGAATTGCGGCATCGCCGAAAATGAAGATAGTTGCCATTAAGATCTGAAGGATGTTCCCCGAAAAGGCTCCTGCAACACTAATTCCCACAATACTTGTCCATCCAGAGGCGAGACGACGAAGGAGAAGCATGGTTACTACGCTTCCCATTGTTCCGAGAGCAGAAAAGAGAACGATGTAGGAGAGAAGGGTTCCGTTGAGAAGCCCCTGCCCCAGAATCTTCACCACCCCAAGAAGGAAAACATCCCGATCTCGTAAAAAAAAGAGCGCTATCAATAGCGGTACATTGGCAATCCCGAGACGCATGAAAGGAAGCGGTTTAGGAATCATAAATTCAAGAACGGAAAGGAAAAGAGAAAGCCCCCCCATTAAAGCTATCTCTTCAAAAAAATCACCTCCAGAACTATGGGAGGGGAAGCTCTTCATCATCGCCCTCTTCAAGAAAATCAATAATACTGAATGTATCTCCCCCAGGGGTCTCGATAGCCTCTATCTGGCTAACATAGGGAAGGATATCATCTGCCGCCTTACGGCTCTCGTCGGAAAACTCGAAAAAAACCCGAGTCCCTTCTCCCTCCTCGGTGATGACACAACAAGCTTCAAACTCCTTTCCCGGAGGAACGGTAAATTTATACCACACCCCGGATATGAGCTGAACTCCTTCATCATTATCCATCTATTCCTCCCATTTTTTCAACACACGACCACCGACAGCGGCCACTGGCCGCTTTCCGGATGAATCAATCATACACAATGGCATAACGATCACTCTCTCCGGTCAACCACCCTTCCGGATCTTCCGATGGTACGATCCTGCCATCCTCCATCACAAACAGTGCCTTGAGACCTTCGGTACGCCGGGCAAGAGCGATTCCCTCCTCCAGTCCCAGAGTAAAAAGGAGGGTGGAAAAGGCATCAGCCTCGGTTGCATCGGCTGATATGGCGGTTACCGAAGCTATCCCGTTCTCAATGGGCATTCCGTCGATAGTACTGAGAATATGGTGATACCGCTTTCTCCCTTCAACAAAAAAGCGTTCATACTTGCCGCTGGTTACCACCCCTTTATCGACCACTTTAGCGACAGCAATAAAGGCTCCCCGTTCATCTTCCGGGTCCTGAATACCGATCCTCCAGGGTCCATCACCAAAGCGATCTCCCAGGGTTAGAACATTCCCGCCAAAATTGATGATTGCCCAGGGAACCTTCGCTCTTTTCAGAACTTCCGCAGCTTTGTCGGCGGCATAGCCCTTGGCAATTGCTCCAAGATCAAGCTTCATGCCCCTTTTACTCAGCTCTGCACTATCAGTCGCTTTTATGAGTGAAAGCTGCCGATAATCGACCAGAGCGAGGGCTGATTCAATTTCTGCAGAGGTGGGTACCGCCGCTCCCTCTTCCCCGATGCCCCAGAGATCAACCAGGGGACCAATAGTGGGATCAAAAGCCCCGCCAGAAAGTTCCGCATAGGTTTTCGCTCGATCCAGGAGCAGCCAGGTATCTTCAGATAGTGAAACACTCCCCTCACCGGATAGGTTATTCAAACCGGAAATCTCTGAATTGTCCAGGTAGGCGCTCATGAGAGCTTCAATCTCCTCCACCACCAAAAAAGCGGGGTCCACCACATCGATGTCCCCGGGGCGGTAAACGGTGATGGTACAGGTAGTACCGAGGGCAAATCGGGTTTCACTATAGGGCGTATCAAGCCTGTCGCTGCAGGAGGTGAAAAAGAGTTGCAGGAATAGCAGCACCATCAGAATAGGTGTAACGATCGTCTTCGTCATGGGGCACAAATTTTCCCCATTTTTATAGAAAAGTCAATGCAGCAAAGCAAAGCTGACTTGAAGGAAAGAAAGGAATGAATGAATGAATGAATGAGCAATTGATTACCTTCACTGGAATTTTCACCAACTTTTTTCTATAATCCTGATATGGTAGAACGAAAGGGAGAAATCAGAAACAGAGCCGGTATTCATGTCAGACCCTCCGGGATCATTATGAATGAAATCTCTGCCTATGATGGAAAAGTTACCATCATAAGCGGAGATGTAGAGACCGAGATATCAAGCATCATGGCTCTTCTGAGTTTGGGGCTTGTGCAGGGTGATCAAATTACCATTCAGGTGGCCGGAAAGGATGAGGAAGATGAGGCGGAGCGGCTGGTAGCACTTTTTGAACAGAAATTTGATTTTCCAGGGAGGGAATCGGGATGATCAAGCGATCAGCAGAGATGAGGCTGGAACAGCGGGAGAAGATGCGGGATGGTGACGGGAGAGTAGATATCCTTCATCTCATGGAAAAAGAGAGCCTTCCGGCCGGACGGCTTTTTAGCGTGGTAACTCTTGAGCCTGACTGCTCCATTGGATCTCACACCCATACGGGGGAGACAGAGTTTTATTACATTATTGAGGGCGAGGGAATAGTTAGCGAAGCTGATGGAGAAAAGCTGGTTCACCCAGGTGATCTGGTTATAACAGGGAATGGAG
The DNA here is from genome assembly GCA_964394395.1 of uncultured Sediminispirochaeta sp. Lineage (GTDB taxonomy): Bacteria > Spirochaetota > Spirochaetia > DSM-16054 > Sediminispirochaetaceae > Sediminispirochaeta. The sequence goes on along the minus strand of CAYMWV010000007.1, from coordinate 10,999 downwards.
AGAGTCACGCTATCCGCAATAAGTCAACTGACACTCTTCGATTCATTGCCCTCATTCTTCTCGACTGACTGAGATGTAGGGTGCAATATCCTTGGTAATCCACCCTCCATACTCCGGAACTGCTCCGGAACTGGAAGCAACAAAGCTGCTTAACCGGGAAGCGAAACGGAGGGCTTGTTCCCTTGCCTCTCCATGGAGAAAGGCGGTGAGGTAGGCTGCGGAAAAGGAGTCTCCCGCACCAACTGTATCCTTAACCGAAACTTCCACAATCGGCTCGTCATGGCGAATCGTCCTGCCCCGGTCACTATAAAAGAGGGATGAACCATCTTTGCCCCGGCTTATCAGCAGGGTGTGAATAGGGTACTCCTCCTTCAGTCGGTTAAAGAAAGCCGTATCTCCCTGAGTATCCTTCCAAAGAGCTCTGGATACAACAGGAACCTCTTCATCATTCAACTTTAAGATAGTAGTGTGCTTAAGTGAGTTCTGTATGATAGCCTCCGAGTAATAATGAAGCCGCAGGTTTACGTCAAAAAAGCGTTCATCCGGTTTTACCAGATCAAGAAGCCTCTCCAACAGTGCCCTGTTTTCCTCACTTCTCTGGGCAAGGGTACCAAAGACAATAAGATCGAGCTTTCTTTCGCCCAAGGATGCTTCCAGATCCACTCCCTGACCAATTCGATCCCAGGCCACCGGCTCATGAATGGTATATTCCGGTTTCCCCGTTTTATCCAGTTCAACCTCTACTGTTCCTGTTGGCAGTTCCCTGATAGTTGTAAGCAGTCCTGTTTCAATCCCGAAACTCCTGCACCTATCCCGTGCAGCCTTCCCCAATTGATCATCTCCAACCGAGGAAAAAAGGGAAAAGGCGGCTCCCAGCTTTGCCATGTGGGCCGCAAGGTTAAAGGGAGCACCGCCGATATGGGCCTTACCCTCAATAATGTCCCATAAAATTTCTCCAAAGGCTAATCCGCTGATCCGTTTCATCCCTACTCCCGTGTCAGTTTTCGATACTTAATTCTCTTGGGCACCAGGGAGTCATCCCCCAATCTGCGCTTTCTATCTTCCTCATACTCACTGTAATTGCCTTCAAACCAGAAAGTACTACTCTCCCCTTCAAAGGCAAGAATATGGGTGGCAATTCGGTCGAGGAACCACCGGTCGTGACTGATAACCATTACCGAACCACCAAAGCTGAGGATTCCCTCCTCCAGGGCCCGCATGGTGTTTACATCCAGATCGTTGGTCGGTTCATCCAAAAGAAGCAAGTTTGCCCCGCTCTTGAGCATCATCGCAAGCTGCACCCGGTTCCGCTCTCCGCCGGAAAGCACCCCCACAAGCTTCTGCTGGTCCGCACCCAGAAAGTTAAACCGGGAAACATAGCCCCGGCTGTTCATGTTCCGTTTTCCCAGTTGAATATCTTCACTCCCCTCCGAAATCTGTTCCCAGACACTCTTTTCAGGATCAAGCACATCTCTGGATTGATCAACATGGGCCAGGACTACGGTCTCCCCAAGTTTAAGAGTTCCCTCATCCGGCTGCTCCTGGCCTGTTATCATTCTGAAGAGAGTGGTTTTTCCTGCCCCATTGGGTCCAATTATCCCCACTACAGCCCCTGGGGGCATCGAGAAAGAAGAGTCATCCAGTAAAAGCCGCTCCTCATACCCCTTCCTGACAGCTTCAGCTTCAATAACCAGAGAACCCAGCCTTGGCCCTGGAGGAATGTAGATCTGCAAGTCCCGCTCTGATCCGTTTCTATCTTCGCTAAGCAGGGATTCATAGGAGCTAATTCTGGCCTTACTCTTGGCATGGCGCCCTTTTGGTGCCATCCTGATCCATTCAAGCTCCCTTTGAAGGCTCTTTTGCCGTTCCGACTCCTTCTTCTCCTCCAGAGCAAGCCGCTGTTCCTTCTGCTCCAACCAACTGGAGTAGTTTCCCTTCCAGGGAATTCCGTGACCCCGGTCAAGCTCCAGGATCCATCCCGCCACATTGTCAAGAAAGTAGCGGTCATGGGTAACTGCTATAACAGTACCAGGATACTCCTGCAGATGATGCTCCAGCCAGGAAACCGTGCCCGCATCGAGATGGTTTGTAGGTTCATCCAGAAGAAGGATATCGGGACGCTGTAATAGAAGCCGGCACAAGGCAACCCGACGCCGCTCTCCTCCTGAAAGCTGATCCACCAGCTGTTCCGGCGGGGGACAGCGTAGAGCTTCCATGGCCAGATCCAGACGACTCTCCAGATCCCATGCATCCAGCCGCTCCAGCGCCTCCTGTACCTCCCCCTGCCGCTTCAGGAGCTTTTCCATCTGCTCATCATCCATGGGTTCACCAAAGGCTTCATTGATCCGGTCGTACTCATCAAGAAGTGCTACAGTCTCCCCCACCCCTTCCCGGACAATATCCATTACCGCAGCTCCAGACCTAAGCCGGGGTTCCTGCTCCAGATAACCGATAGTAAAACCGGCAGAGAGCACAGTCTCCCCCTCATGCTCAGGGTCTACTCCGGCAAGAATTCGCATAAGAGAGCTCTTCCCCGATCCGTTGAGCCCAAGAACTCCAATTTTCGCACCGTAAAAATAGGAGAGGGAAATATTTTCCAGAACAGTTTTCGTTCCCTGTCGTTTCGATACATTGATCATCGAGTAGATGATCTTTTTTCCATCCTCAGCCATGGAGACTCCTTCCTATTCTATTGCAACAACCGATGGTGAAAGGTAATAGAAACCACTCTTTCTTCCACCCAGGGAGCTTCGATAAAGAAAGGGGCTCTCCTCAACAAAAAGGGTAAACTGTTCCTCCGGCACCTCCCGGGTGAAAAGCAGCTCGTCCGCTGGTAGAACTCCCCTTTTATCCAGATGCTGTATAAGCAGCAGATTCTCCTGAGGGGGCAGATGGTCGGTCCGATAGAGCCTCCCCTCGGGGCTGAAAACAGGGATTCCTTTCCATTCAAGCCTACCTTGAGCATCTCCCCCCCAGGTACCCTGGGAAGCGTGTTCCACCGACAGAATACTCCGTTCTGGAACTGCAAGAATCATTTTTTCCCACCTGATCATTTTCAAGGTGAGAAATGATACCCCTCCGGGGATGGTGATTGAGAAGCTGGTTCCCCTGCCCTTTTCTGTTTCAGCCTCCAGGAGGGCACCCTCAATTCGACCAATTTTCCGGTAGACAATATCGAGACCGAATCCCCGGCCGGAATATTCACTAGCCTCCTGCCGGGTAGTAAATCCAGGCCGTGCAAGAAGTGCAGCCAGCTCATTTGCCCTGCCACCACCGGGACCCTCTGTTTCGGTGCCGGACCAGTCGCTCTCTTCCAAGGTGCTGTGGAGTTCCGCCATATCCACCCCTCTTCCATCATCCGCCACAGTGAGCACAAGCCCTCCATCCTCCCGGCGGATCTCCAGCCGGATGGTACCAGCTTCACTCTTGCCCCGAGAGAGCCGCTCTTCAGAGCTCTCTATCCCGTGGTCGAGGGCGTTTCTTACCAGGTGAAGAACGGTTTCTCCCAAAATTTCTGCAATTCTACGATCCACATTAATCTCCGCCCCAATAAGTTCAAAGTGTACCTTCTTTCCCAACTGGACGCTCATGGAGGAGATATAGTCAGGATATCCGCTAAATAGCTCCTTTAATCGCACCTTTGACATCGCCTTACTGATCTTCTCCAGCCCGTCAACCAGCTTTTCCAGCTCTCCCAGTTCCTCTTTTGGATTCCTCTTTTCTTCTCGCTTCTGTTTTCGCCTCATCTGATAGGTGGTGATTTTCAGCTCGTCGATATATCCAGAGAGACGGTTTAGCAGTTCAGGCTCAATCCGGATACTTTTTCCGCTCTCGATAAGCTGCATCCCTTCCTCTTTCTCCGGCTCCTCCAGAATGGAGAGATAACTTACCGGAGTAAGGCGGATTCCCGATACCTGGTCGATATGCACCGCATCGTACATTCTTCCTGTTTCGCCATCGGTGGTAAGAAACACTGCTATTCTCCGCAGCTCTTCAGGATTCTCCGGCGGCTGATCGGGAACAAACCGGGGAACTGTCCGTATGACATTTGCTGTCTGCTCAAGATTACTAAGAAGGAGATAAGCCTTTGCAAAGGGCATAGGTGCATCTTCGGCAATTACCAGAGAGAGACGGTAAAGCCGCTCGCCCCGCCCCCGGGCTGCCCGGAGGAGTTCGATTTCAAAGGGAGCAAAATCGGGAAGGCTTGTGTGAACAAGATCCTGATACACAGATGCCTTCTCTTCTTTACTCTCTTTTTCCTCCGAACCGGATCCTGAACCGCTCTTTTTAAGAGCTTCTCCAGAGATATCATAGCCAGGACTATCACCCTTTTCTTTTCCTCCCCCTTTCTCTTCCTGCCGGGAGATAAGAAAATCAAAAACCTCTTCTATCCGATCGTTGGAGAGGAGAAGAGAACGTGCTGCTGCAGTATCGAGGGAGCTTCGTCGATTCAAACGATCCTGGAGCTCTGATTCCATTCCATGGGCGATTGAGGTTACCTCGCCTATTCCAATATAATCGGCCTCCGATTTCAGGGAATGGGTATTCCGGAGCAGCTGCTTTACCAGTTCACAGCTCCCCGGCCTGGATGAACTCTTCATCAATAGATGTCGAATATTTGCCGTGAAGGTTTTCCCATCTTCCAGAAATGTGTTGTATAACCGACCGGATACTTCCATCATCAAGCCCCTTTTCCGGCAGCAAAGAGTTCAACCGCCATATTCCTGACACTCCTGTTAGAATCCTGCATCGCCAGTGTGATAATGGGAACAAAGCTTTCACCAAGTCCGATGGAGCCAATGGACTTTATCACCGCAAGACGAATCTCCGTATTGGATCTGGAGAATACCGCCGATAATTCCCCGGCAGACTGACAAATTTTAAGATTCCCCACCGCCTCCACTGCTGATCTTACCACAAGTGGTACCGGATCAAAAAGGGCTTTCCGGATATAAAAATATGCGCTTCGTTTCCCGCTGTTACCCAACTGCTTCACCGCAAAAGCCCGCATCTCCGGGGCCCGGGAATTCAAGGCCATATTTCCTAAAACCTCTATATTGGGCTGATGCCTTCTTCTTTCCGTTTTTGCGGAGCTCCTATCGCTAAATCCCGGGCCCGCTCCGGGACCAGGGTCAGTGCCAGGATGCGCTCCCGGGCCCGCTTTAGTGCCTGCTTTGGGGCCTGTTCTGAAGCCCGCTCCGGGGGTAGATTTGGTCCCTGCCCCTGAGGAACCCCCTGAGGACCCCCCTGGGGTGGAGCCTGGGGATGCGCCTTT
>CAYMWV010000007.1:0-5624 GCA_964394395.1 uncultured Sediminispirochaeta sp. | reverse complement strand
CCCCCTGGGGTGGAGCCTGGGGATGCGCCTTTTGATGCGTTTGATGAACCCCAAGGTCTGCTACCCTGTTTAGGAGCAGAACTGCTCCTGTTCCAGCTTTTTTGATCCCTTCTATATTCTTTCACAGGAAAGTCAATACAACTTTTTTCTTTAACGGAGACGCTTAATACTTTATACGCTTTAACCACCCGTTTAAACTGCTCACTGGTGGCGGGGTTATGAGAGAGATCGGGATGGAACTGCTTTACCAGTCTCCTGTAGGCCTTGCGAATCTCTTCCTGTCCAGCCCCTTTAGGGATTCCGAGCACCCGGTAGAGAGCAGAATCATCCATAGTGGAGATCCCTCTCCTCTTCCAGAGCTTCAAGCTCACCTAAAATGGTCTCCAGGGCAAATCGGCAGGAGGAAAGCTCCTTATGACTACCCTTTTTAACCGCTCCTTCGGAGGAAAAAAGGACCTCACGAATTTCATTCATGAAAGAGTTGTCAATAAATCCCCCGACTGTGGCTAGTTTCTTTTTTACCCGGGAGGTCAAAGCCTCTACTTTCTGGGAGAGCTTATCGTTATTGCTTTCCGACTCTCCCTCCCTGCTCATAACCACTTTCTGGATAGCTCCAGTGTCCATATCCCTGGCACTGGCATGGAGAATACCATCCTCATCTACCCGGAATCGAACCTCTATCAGAGGCTCTCCCTGACTTCCTTCCCGGATCCCCCCTAGAAGAAAGCGGCCAAGGGAACTGTTCTCTTCAGCCCTTTTCCCAAGCCCCTGTAAGACGTGGACTTCCACCGATCTCTGCCTGTCGCTGATGGTGGTAAAAAGCTGTCTCCCCATGGCGGGCAGGGGGCTGTTCTTTTCCAAAACGGTGATGACATTGCCCCCCTCTATCTCCACCCCCAGGGGCAGAGGAGTGACATCGGTAAAGCGGGATCTCTTTCCCTGTTCAAGCATGCCTGCATGAACAGCCGCCCCAAGGGCTACTACCTCTTCGGGATTGACCCGGCTCTCGGGTTCAAGCCCCGTCAGATCAGCCAGGAGAGAACGCAGCAGTGGAATCCTGCTCGATCCGCCAGAGAGGATGAGGGTATCTGGACTCACCTTGGCTTCCTTGATGGCGCTACGGGAAAGTTCAACAGTTTTCAGTATCAAAGGGGTGATCAGTTCATGTAACTCTTCTCTGGACACTTCATAATCGAGATGAACAGGCTTGTTCCCTCCTCCAATGAAGGGGAAGGAGACCCGGGCCTTCTCCCGGGAAGAAAGTTCTATTTTTACCCGCTCTGCCTGTTCCATCAACTGCTGCCGCATCATGGGATCGGCGGTAAAGTCGACTCCCCTGGTCTGAAGAAAATGGTCAGCAATTCGGTCAAAAAGGAGTTTATCAAAATCAATCCCCCCCAGCTTGTTGTCCCCACTAGTAGAGAGCACGGTAAACTCCTCTCCGGATGAACAGAGAATCGTCACATCGAAGGTCCCTCCCCCAAGATCGTAGACCATAACTGTTTTTTTCCCCTCACTGCCACTGGCATAGGCGAGAGCAGCAGCAGTAGGCTCATTGATGATCCTTGATACCCGGAGGCCAGCCTTCCTGCCTGCCTCTTTTGTTTTTCTTCTCTGGGGCTCAGAAAAGTAAGCTGGCACGGTGATAACTGCCTCAAGAATATCTTCACCTAACCACGCCTGTGCATCATGTTTCAGTTTTTTTAATATTTGTGCGCTGATCTCTTCGGGAAGGTAGGAAGTATCTCCGAGGCTTATCTTGTTTCCGCTACCCATTAGCCGTTTAACTGATATGGCAGTCCCCCCCGGGTTCACAGCCGCCTGATTCTTCGCTGCCTCTCCTACCAGCACTTCCCCCGAATTGGTCCGGGCTACAATGGAGGGAGTTATCCGATTTCCCCGATCGTTTGGGATAATCCTGGCTTCATCGTTGTCGAGAAAAGCTATTGCAGAATTTGTTGTACCAAGATCAATACCGATTATCATGACCGCTCTCTCTCTGCCCCCTCTCTCCAAGTTTAATCATCAACTCTACTTCCCCAAGGCTTACTCCGGTTTTACGGGCGATAACCTGGGAGGAAAAACCTCTCCGACTCAATTCAAGGACCTCCCCCCGTACCGAAGGCTTCGTCCCCGGTCCCGTTTCCGGTTTTGCCTCTTCCTGTTTTCCTGAGCGAGACCGCACCTTATCAAAGTCAAACAGTTCCTGCTCCCGGGAAGCTTTACGCAAATGAGAATAGGTTACCGCCTCTCTCTCTTCATTTTCGGCTTTTTTCCCTAAAAGGGTAATCCTTTTGTCTGCATCTTCAAGCTTGCTATCTATGCGACCTATCATATCTTCGAGAATGGCGATATTACGATCCGTTACCTGATTAATCTCCCGAACAATCTCTTCCGCATCATCCCGGATCTCCTTTAAAAGAATATCACTTCTTTTACTGCGGTTCCGATCTCTGACCAGCAGAATATATACAAATGAGATCAGGAGAATAGTTATCCCTGTAGATAGAAGAACTGCAGTTCCAATCACTCGTATTAACCCGATATATCTATGTTTTTCCCGATATCCGGATCCTCATAGATGCCTTTTTTAGGCGACTCTTCCTGTTGATTCCCTTTATGCTGGTGATCTTTCTGCTTACCAGAAGCACCCTCTTGGTTTTCTTCCTTTACTTTGGCAGTCCCATCTTCCAGATCATCAGTTTCATTGACACTTTCATCCCTGTGGTGAGCTTCCTTTGCAAGTTCACTTCCCTGAAGTTCCTGCTGGAGCACAAGGGACTCTTTATGGACAGCCTGCTCCTTCCCGACATTGTGGAGATGGGCAAAAAGGGTTTGTAGATCAATCGGTTGAATTGCCATTACCGTTTTTGGGTATAATCCTCCTCCGGTTCTTCATATTTTGTTACCCTTACCAGGTTATCCTCATTGATAAAGGTAACACTCTTGTACTCACTCTTTACTTCAAGTACGGCATCTTTGATAGATACTTTAACCCCTGGATAGACTCTTTCACTGGCGGATACCCGTCCCCGGAGTTTTAGACTTCCAAGATAGTTCTGGATCTCTTCAATCTCTTCCTCCAGATTTGCCTTATTTCCCTGGATCGTTCTTCTCTGCTTAAGCAATTCCTGAAGATACTTCTCTTTCTCTTCTGAAAGCCCCTTCTTCTGTTTTTTAATTGTTTCCAGGGTAAGGATGTTCCTGCCAATTTCATCAAGCTGCTTGTCAAGCTCCTCTTTTTTCTCGGTCAAATCTACCAGTTTCGCTTTACTCTTTGGGTCCAGGCCCACTTCGCAGATGGTTTCGGATCCGGAAACCGATCCAAGGGTCTTGGCGGCTATCTCTTCAGCCGAACGGAGGCGGCCACCCACAATGGTAGCACGTTTACCCTGGCAAATGATCCGCTTTACTGCTTCTACGCTACTGTTGATTATACCATCGGAAGCAACTACCAGTTCACCAGCTTCCACATTTGCGTTCTCAATAAACTTTGCCCAGACCCCTTTTCCGGCCCGAACATTGCCCCCACCCTTTCCCAGGATCCCCTGGTGAACGATAATATCCCCTTCAGCATCGAGTTCGCACTTCCCAACATTTCCCTGAATTTCAATATTACCTGCGGCTTTCACTTTGAAACCATCCTCCACATTCCCCTTCACCACCACAGTACCGAGGAAAATGACATTACCGCCGGTTTTGAGGTTAACATCTCCGGGAACAAGGTATACAGGTTCTACGTTAATCTTCTCATTTTGAACAATCACCTGTCCATTTATTGCAGCAACAATCGTAAGACCATCTTCAGAGAGCTTAACATTCTTTCCTACACCAAGCTGGACATCTTTACCATCCTTTGCAGGCAGGAGCTTTCCTGTTACAGTTCTGCCTGAAATCCCCTCACCGGCAGGAGCTTTTCTTGCCAGAGCCTGCCCTTCCACCACATTCTGAACCAGGTTAGTCTCTTTGAAGTCTACCCGACCATTTTTCTCTTTTAGCTTGATTTTTGATCTGTCGGTTTCAAAGTTATAGATAATCTTTGCATCTGCTCCATTCTCCGGCTTGGTCCCTTCTGCTACCAAAAAAGGAGTATTATATTGCGGTGAATCTTCAAATTTGCGAATTGCATCCTCATTGATACCGTGAACAACCCCATTGTTTTTTAAAACCGATATAATCCCATCGAAGCTCATATCCGCCCCTCCGGGATTAGGAGGTTTGACCACAATAAAGGCCTTCATATCAAAATCAGTAATATCAACAGACAAGATAGCATCAGCAGAGGGGTTATAAATAAACTCTCCCACCTTAACGAAATCGCCATCCGCTTGCTTAACTACACTTTTCACCAAATTCTTCTCAAAATCGTGAACAGCCCGCTCATGGAGCGCTTCGAGGGCATCCCCCTCTCCCGCTTTTCTACCACCACCAAGGGGCGGAAGCACCTTCAGGAAAACCCCCTCCGGTCGCAGCTGAACAATTGCCTTTCCATCCCTGTCTGCAGGTTCCTCATCATCACCAAGACCCAGATCCATAGAAAGGATATCATCCCCAACTCCCGCTTCAACCGGTTCAACAATGGGGTAGGCGACTATGACACAGCGGCTCTTGCCGATTCCCAGTACTCCCTTTTTACCGGGATCCCGGACCTCATATTCCAGTTTTTTGACCGGAACTCCAAGTTCAATTGCAGCCTGACGAAGTGCGTCCTCTATATTCTCCCCTTCTGTTTGAACCCACCGTCGATTTCGATCATCCTCGGCCTGAAGGCGCATATATTCGCGAATTTCATTTAGTTCAACCATGGTGAGGCCTCCCTGATCAATAGATCCCCTTCTTCATGTTGGTTAACTTCGACCTGAGGCGCATGATTGCTTTGGTATGGAGCTGGCTCACTCTGGACTCGGTAACTTCAAGGACTTTACCTATCTCTTTGAGGGTAAGATCCTCATAGTAGTAAAGGACAAGAACCTTCTTCTCCTTTTCCGGCAAGTCACTGATAGCCTCTACAATAACCCGGCGAATCTCTTCTTTCTCAATGATAATATCAGGATTCATGCTCTGGGGGCTCTCAATTCCATCTACAATGGCTACAGAATCATTCTCATCCCCGGTGTACCAGACATCATTTAAGGAGAGAATGGAAGTTCCGCTTACCTTTACCATTAAATTCTGAAACTCCCCCAGACTCATATTGAGCTCATCAGCTATCTCTTTATCGCTAGCAGCTCTTCCAAGGGAGGCTTCAAGATGGTGAATTGTCTCCTCAACCTCCCGTGCTTTTTGCCGTACCGAACGAGGAACCCAGTCCATACTTCGCAGTTCATCGTAGATAGCTCCCCGTATACGGGTTACCGCATAGGTTTTAAATTTTACATGCTTTTCGGGATCAAACTTCTCGATTGCGTCAAAAAGTCCAAAAACACCAAATCCCACAAGATCATCAAACTCGACGTTCTGGGGCATCCCTATGGCCACTTTACCCGCTACATACTTGACCAATGGAGAATACTGTTCGATAAGCCTTTCCCTGATCTTCGGATCCTTGGAGCTCCGATACATCTCCCAAAGCTCTGCTTCCGATTTCTGCTTCAATAACTGATCCCCCATAGTTTACCCTTCCT
>CAYMWV010000006.1:57181-58538 GCA_964394395.1 uncultured Sediminispirochaeta sp. | reverse complement strand
CGTCCAAAGAGGGGCTCCCAGAGCCGGATATCCTCCATGCAGAGGTAGAAGAATACCTCATCCCGCCAGGTTTGGGAAAAAGAGGAGTAGGCGAAGGAGAAGAGCTCCTTTTTTATTTCAAGAGGATAGCTCTGTTTTCCTGCGATCTCTTCCATCGGCATCTGCAGGATCTTAGAGCGCAGTTTCCGCTCCTTCAGCTGCTTGATCACCGGTTTGATGAAGGTGAGGGTGCCCAAACTGATGCAGACCACCTCCTGTGGGGAGAAGCGGTGCTGGATCTCCTGAAAAAGGGCGCCATATTCCTCTTCCCATCCCTTGTAATGCACCATGGGATGGAAGTGAAATCCCAGAGCGATTCCTTTATCGGCACAGCGCCGGGCGGCGGTAAGACGCTCTTCCAGGCTTGCAGTAAGATGTTCTTCATTGCGGATGATGGTCTCCGGGTTGAGGGACCAGGTGGCCAGGAGGTTGAAGGGGAGGGGGTGCTCCTCCAGCCAGCGGCTGTTTCCAGATTTGGTTTTCAGCTCCAGGATCACCTCCGGATTTGCTGCAGCGAAGCTGGTTAGCTTCTCCAGGAGTCCCCGGCGGTTCCCCCACATAAGGGAGTCAGAGGATTGGCCGGTGCCGATGTGGCGCAGGAGTTGTGGGGGGGGGAGCTTTTCTGGGGGAAGCAGCCCGGGGGGCTCCTCGTGGGTGGCCCTTCCTGAGCCGGGTGGAATGTTCAAGAGGTAACCCGCCGCCTCCCGGCGTTTTTTAAGCTCCTCCCCCAGCTCTTTCAGTTTTTGCTCCAGGTTATCGGCAAAATAGATCCGCCCCTGGTCGTAAAAGGATTGGATGGAGCAGTAGGAACAGCCGTAGCCGCACTGTTTTACCGCATCCAGGGTTTCCAGATTACAGCACCGGGTTTTTTCTCCAGCAACGGGACAGCGGCCCAGGATAGGGCCGGAGTGGATGTGGTCCACCAGAACCTCTTTCACGGAAACCTCACCGGCCTCAGGAGGGGTGAAGCTGTCATACTCCTTCTCTCCCGAGATAAGCCGGTTTCGCCTCTTTTCCAGCTCGCCCAGGAGCCGTTTTTTCAGCTCCCTGGCTTGAACAGGAGGAGGGGGGGCGATCCCTGATTTCCTTTGACCTCCCTTAAGAAGCTCCTGCTGAAACTCCTGCTCCAGGGCTATCGGGTCCCATAGGTGCGGCAGGTTTCCGGCGTCCCACATCTCAAAGTCCACCGCTGTCTCAATGATCCGGCGGATCTCCTGGTGGGTGAAGGGATAGATGGAGCAGAAACGGACTATCCCTTCCCGGCTTTCCGGAGAGAGGGCACGAAACCGATTGGAGTTGAGAAAGGGGGATAATTTAG
>CAYMWV010000006.1:53762-57081 GCA_964394395.1 uncultured Sediminispirochaeta sp. | reverse complement strand
CCTCTTCCTGCCGAAGATCCGCCGCCTGGGCCAAAAGGCCTGCCTGCTCAGGATTCCCGATAAGCTCTTTCACTTTCTGCCGGGTCTTTTCGCCATCTCCGGAACGGAGCAGGTCTATCAGGGTACCGGCGAAGGCGGCATTGGCCTCCCCATCGCTTTTTGAAGCTGACAGGCGGGCAACGGCCGGCCCAAGAATCTCTACAGCTCTATTTCCTGTAGAGGTGAAGAGGGCGTTCAGCAGTTTCCGGTAGGCGCCGGCGATTTTTTTGGGATCTGATTCATTTCCCAGAAGGTTCTTGTAGTTGGTTGCCAGGAGGGCTACTTCATCTATCTTCTCCTGGTCGCCGGAGGCTGAAATGGAAGCACACACCTCCGGCAGGAGCCAGCGGATCAAGGTGTCCACATCCCGGGTGTTGGCTCTGTTCTTCTTTAAGGCAATCAGGAGCACCTCCCCAAGGGCCTCCTCGGCGCTGGAGGTAACAAACATGCCCCTTCCCTGGGCTATTTCTATCAATCCCCGGGCTTCCAGAAAGCGGGCGGCGTCACGAATTACGGCTCGGCTGACGCCAAACTGCTCCGCCAGCTCCGGTTCCGGGGGAATTGAGCTCCCCTCTGGATATTCTCCCTGAAAAATCGCATCCCTGATGGAGGATGCAACATCGTAGGAGAGATTCCGTTTGCGGTGAACACTTTTAAACGCCACCTGATGCCTCCTTAACGGGATACAGTATAACGGGAATAAGAAGGAGATGATAGCAGTTTTTTTGAGGATTTTGAAATGTGAGATAACCCCGATTAAAGCTCGTAGTATTCCCCCTCTGTGGCAATACCGATCTCAAGGGAACTCTTATCCCCCATCTTCTCCTGGTACTCCTGAAGTAGACTCTCCAGCTGTTTATCGCTCCGGTTCGGGTCATGGTGAAAGAGAAGCAGCTTCTTCACCCCTGCCTTATGAGCGTTGTTGATGGCGTGTTCAAAGGTGGAGTGGCCCCATCCTGTTTTTCCATTTCGGTACTCCTCCAGGGTGTACTGACTGTCGTGGATCAGCAGATCCGCCCCCCGGAAGAAACGAAGAAGCTTTTCGTTCTCTTCCTTCGCCGCCTGGGCGCCCTCGATGGCAGCCGCTTCATCGTAATCAGGATCATCGGGATCTTCGGGGAAGACATTTCTGAAGGGTTCGGTGTCATAGGCGGTACAGAACACCTTTCCCTTGTACTCAAAGCGGTAACCGAGACATAAAATGGGGTGATTGAGATATTTGGTGGTCAGCCAGAGTCCATCACCCAGGTCGATACTCCGCTCTTTCATGGGGTGGTAGGTGATTTTAGCTGCCAGTTCGCTCTGTTTTACCGGGAAATAGCGGTATCTCAACTGATCTCCGATGATCCGGTCCAATCCTTCATCTTCATAGGTAACAGGTCCGTAGATCTCTATCTCCGATCCGGGGATAAAAATGGGGGTAAAGAAGGGAAAACCCATGATGTGGTCCCAATGGGTGTGGCTGAAAAAGAGCTTTGTCCTGATGGGGCCTTTGGGCAGGTCGTTCTTCATCAGAAAGTCCCCAAGCTGCCGGATCCCGCTGCCTGCATCGATGATGACAAGCCGATCTTCCTCGCCGAACCGGAGTTCCAGGCAGGCCGTATTGCCGCCATAGGTGACTGTGGCGGGACCGGGACAGGGGATTGAGCCCCGGACTCCCCAGGGTCGTACTTTTATCATGCTTCCCCTCCCAGTTTAAGAAAAATCCGGGCCCGTTCGATTTCTGCGTTTACCACCTCTTCAATCTCCTCAAGCCAGTCCAGACTCACTCCTATCTCGTCGAAAAGCTCCATGGGGAGCTGCTCCGGATATCGGTCCCCGGAAAAACCGATTTCCAAAAAATTGGCCAGGTAGTTTGCTGCTGCAATGGTGAAGACCATATCTCTGTACTCTCCCTCGTAACTGAGGGGATTGTGATGGTAGATAATAGCATCCGAAATCTCGGACCCCAGTTTCCAGGCCCGGGCAATCAGCTGACCCGCTTCTGCGTGGTTCACTCCAATCGCCTTTGACTCTCCCTGGTAAAGGGGAATGTTTTCCCGGTCCGCAATGCTCATCGCTTTGAAGTAGGGGTCCGATAAAATATTGTTCAGGGGGATCTTTCCAATGTCGTGGAGGAGTCCTGCCACAAAGAACTCTTCGATCTTCTTTGACTCAACCTGTCGCTTTTTTGCTATCTGCTTAGCTGCCGCACCAACACAGAGGCTGTGACGCCAGAATCCATCCATATTGAGGGCCTGGAAGTGCTCCTTTCCTCCCAGGTTTCCCAGGATAGCGGTGGAGAGGGCCAAGTTCTTAACCGTATTGATACCAAGCATTATGATGGCCCTGACCAGGCTGGTTATTCGCTGATTCAGGCCGTAGTAGGCGGAATTGATCAGTTTCATCACCTTCCCCATCAGAACTGGATCGATACTGATTACCCGGTTCAAATCAGCGGGACTCGCCTTCGGATCGTTACTGATCTCCATCACCTTGGCCACGCTGGTGGGCAGGCTGGGCATTTTGTTTATATAGGCAGCGATGAGCCGCAAATGTTTTTCCCTGTCCTGATTCATTCGCTTTCTCCATTCATCTTATTCAGTATCCGGTGTATCCGATCCCGCAGGGCTACTCTAATCTCCGAGGCCGGGAGGTAGTCGGTAAGGCCTTCAAGGAAGGAGAAACTGCTTTTCACCCGATCTCGCTTCAAAGGCTCTTTCCCCATAAGGTTTACATTGGAAACGGGTATCTCTGCCTTCTTCTCTTTTCCTGCTCCCTTCTCGCTTTCTGCTCCCTCCTCTTTGCTTCTCTCCATAAAACGCTTGAAGAATCCGGGCTTCCCTTCCAGTTTAGCCCGTAGGGACTCCATTCGCAAAGGCATATCGCTTGTTTCGAACTCCCTTCGGGGATCCTCGGGCAAAAATTTGGTAAGACTCTCCAGATAGGTTAAAAGGTCCGCAGGCTTTTCCGGTTCAGGAGCATCGGTTTTTTTAGAATTCTCTTCACCAGTGCTCTCGGCGTCTTGAGGGGAGGTCAATTCCTCGATGGGTTCCGGTTCTGTAAGCGGCTCAGGCGCAGAATCAGCTTCAGGGAGCGGTTCGGGAGGGGGTTCGGGAGAGGGCTCAGGAGGCAGCGGGGGGGGCTGCTTAGGAGAAAGCGGCTTTTCTCTCTTTACCTGGGTGACTTTTATCTCCCGATTGCCGTATTGGGAGGAGTGAATGTCCCCGGAAAAGTAGTGGTGGCTTATCGGAGGTGGATATGAGGCCCCGGTCCCAGAGGGGATGGGATTTCTCCCCCC
>CAYMWV010000006.1:29479-53662 GCA_964394395.1 uncultured Sediminispirochaeta sp. | reverse complement strand
TTATCGGAGGTGGATATGAGGCCCCGGTCCCAGAGGGGATGGGATTTCTCCCCCCGCCTCCAGCCCCGGCACCATCTCCGGTCCCCCCACCATCTCCGGCCGCGGCAGCACCTCCGGTCCCCCCGCCATCTCCGGCCGCGGCAGCACCTCCGGTCCCCCCACCATCTCCGGCCGCGGCAGCTGCGACAGCTTCTGTTTTCTCTTTTGGCTCCTCCTCTTCCTCGTCCTGCTCATCGGGAAGGAAGAGATCCTCTTCCATCTCCTCCAGGGAGATATCATCCTCCTCTTCATCTACTGCGATGGCCGGTTCTATACCTCCCACATCAATGATGGGTACCTCTTCTTCCCCAAAATCGGGAAGGCTCTCATCAATGATGCTTTCCGCCTCCATCTGTTGATTTTCATCCACCGAAAGGGCTGATTCTCCCTCGGCAAGAGCCAGGAGATTCTTCTGCCAAAGCTCTTGATGCTTTTCTGCATACTCCTCTGTCATAGTACCGTGCATTTCCAGATTCTCCAGGAGCCGTTCAAGCTCTTCCTCTTCCGCTCCTGCGGATTCGGCTAGGTTTTCCGTAATGCGAATTGCCTTACCGTGCTCCCCGAGCATCCGGTAGCAGTGAGCAAGTCCCCGGGAAATCCGTTCTTCTCCGGGATAGTGCTGTTCGAGCTCTTCGTAGAGTTCAACCGCTTCCCGGTAGAGGTTCTGTCGCACCAGAAGCTCCGCCAGGAGGAGGGAGCCCTCCAGGGATGAGCCTTTGATTTCGATGTACCGGCTTACCTCCCCCATAGCCTTTTCTGTTTCACCCTGATCCCTGGCAAGAAGGGCGAGATAGAGATGGGGTTCTGCAAAGGCGGGATCATGTTTGAGGGCCAGGTTGAAATGCTTCTCCGCCAGGGAGCTTTTCCCTTGCTGTTTCCTGATTCTACCGGTAAGGAGGTGGGCTTCGCTGTTGGTCTGATCCCGCTTCAAGAGGGGCGCCAGAATGAGCCCCGCCTTATTCACTTTCCCCGTTTTGATATAGGCGGCTGCCAGTTTTATCTGAACTTCCGGGTTTTCCGGGAACTGGGAGGCTATCTCCTCTATTCCCGCAAGGGAATCAGCACGTTTCAAATTCTCACTTTTCATGGAGGTGAGGTTTGCCGCGGCCTTTGCGTAGTTTTGATCCACCGCAAAGGCCTTACGGTAGTATTTTTCTGCGTCTTCCCTCTCTCCCTTCCGGTTGAGCACCGTTCCAAGGTTGTTGTTCCCCTTCGGGTCCTCCGGATTGATTCGAAGGAGGTCCCGAAAGGTTTGTTCCGCCTCATCCAGCTTGCCGTTCTTTTCCAGGGCGACCCCCAGGTTGTTGAGTCCCTGAATCCAGCCTGGATGGCTTTTTACACTTCGCTTGTACTGTGCAACTGCATCTTCATATTTGCCCTGTGCCTCCAGTGCAAGTCCCAGGTTATATCGCAGGGTGGGGTGATTATCATCCCGGGCCAACCCTTTCTGGAAGATTTCGATCGCTTTATCATAATCTCCCGAATTCTGATAGATGGTTCCTAAATTGTTGTAGGCAAGTACCGCATCGGGAGCGTGGTCAATCGCCTTCTGATAGTAGCGAAGGGCCTCTTCTTGATTCCCCTGCTCCTTTAGACAGTTTCCGATGTTGTAGCAGACATCACCCCTTTCGCTCTCTTTTCCCTCCGCCTGATAAAGTACTTCCAGGGCCCCATCGATATCTCCAGTATGCTTTAAAGCAACACCGAGGTTGTTAAGCGCTTCAACAAGGTCCGGATCCAGCTCAAAAGCCTTCTCAAAGGCCTCTGCCGCTTCGGCGTATCGGCTTCGTTTCATGGCTATTGTTCCGGCAAGGATCCGTGCTCCAATATGGCCAGGGACGATCTCTACAAGAGCATCACTATACCGTTTTGCCTCTTCAAAATCGTGAAGGGTGAGAGCTTCCCGGGCTTGCTCGTAGAGTTCAATCGGTTTCATTGCCCTTCCTTGGTCGTCCATGCACTTCCCTGCTCAAGGGCCCTCTATTATCCGGATCGTTATTGTCATAGGCGGCAATGCGGAAGAAGTAGAGCTTTCCGTTTTCCAGCCCTTCGAGCTTGAAAGATGTCGCTTCTCCTGTGTCAACAGGGCTCTCTGTTGCTGCTGTTCCACGGTAGATACCGGGCTCGGTACCGAAGAAGAGCAGGTATCCCGACAGATCATGGGCGGATACGCTGTTCCAGCTTATCTCTATTGTCCCCTCCCCTTCCTGGAGCTCTATCAGCGAGGGAGGAACGGGGGGGCTGTCCTTTTCGTATACCACTACAGCTTTGGAGATGCTTGGGCTCAGAAGCCCCGAACCGTCGGGAAAGAGCTCGAAACGGAGTTGGATATATCGCCCTCTCATCTCTGTATCAAAACCTTGGGAGGGGGAAAAGGGAATCCATGGACCGGAGAGGCTGGTGCGGTCCGTTTTTTCATCACCCCTTCGATAGGAGTAATAGATCTCACTTCCTCCGGGGGTTTTCTCATCTATATTGATGGCCACAACTCTTGTGTGTTTTCCCTCCAGGTCCAGGGGGAGTGTTTCGGCAATGCCGCTTCTTAGGGGGTAGGGCTTTAAGTGAATATCCTCCCGAAAGCTGCTGCTGAATCTCAGTTCATCGATATAACCTGTATAGGCTGCCGCAATTGAGAGGGGTTCGGGGGCGGTGCCGCCAATCAGAGGGAGATAGACGCTTCCGCCCTCCTTTCCCGTAGAGGTGATATACTCCACCGCCTCGTCAATGCCATCAATCTGAAACAGGAGCATCCCTGTGGCTGCATCGAAACGGATAGAGAAATGGTGCCACGATTCAGGCACCAGGGAGCGCCTGCCACGAATCCGGATTGGAAGGGCGTTTCCCTGGGGAGAAAAAAAGATGTTCTGAAAACTCCATTGTACATTTCGCTTGGCGATTGAGACCTGCAACTCCTGGGCTTCCATCCGATCGCCGATCAGCCGGTTGCTTTTCCAGGAGAGAATCTCCTCCCCATGGCTCAGGTATTGGGGGCGGAGCCAGAACTCGATGGTAAAGTCGTTCCATAGGGTGCCGGGAGCGAAGAGGGATCCCTCCCGGGGAAGAAGCTGCAGCGACTCCGGGGAGCTCCGAAAAAGGGCGGAGGCGGTACCAAAAACCCGCTTCTCCCCGGAGTAGTGGGCCGGATCATCTTCAACGGAGTAAGAACCGATGAGCTGCCGGGGCTGGTCGAAATGGAGAATCAGGTCTGTATCTTCGTCGTAAGTGTAGGATTGCTCCTCCAGAGCCAGCACCCGTCTCGCTCCGCTGCCAGTTTGAATGATGTTTCCACGGATCTGAATCTCTCCTCTCTCTCCCGGTGGTCTTAAGGCGGTCCTTTCGAGAAATTGAATCTCTTCCCAGGTTCCGCTATCTCCCAGAATTATTTCAGAACCTTCGACAGGGAGGGAAAGGATGAGGAAAATCGGAACCAGGGATAGAATCCATGGGAATGTGCTTCTTTTACTGTAGTTTTTCACAACTCTTTTACCATTATCGGTGCTTTTTAGAGGAAATAAAAGGGCTATCTCAGGATTGCTGGACGAAGGGCGGGATGGGAAGTATCATGAAGATGGGGAGCTAACTGGGTGTATGAGGAACTGAAGGATAAGGTGCGGGATTTTCCCGACCGCCCCGGAGTCTACTTAATGAAAGACTCCGGAGGAAGCATCATCTATATTGGCAAGGCGATCAGCCTGAAAAAGCGGGTCTCCAGCTATTTTACCGGCACAAAGGATGTGAAAACCCGGCTGCTGGTGGATCGAATCAGGTCGATTGAATACATCACCACAGGTAATGAGTATGAAGCCCTGTTACTCGAGAACAATCTCATCAAGGAACACAACCCCCGATACAACATCAACCTGAAGGATGGTAAAAGTTATCCGGTCATCAAGATTAGCGCCGACCCCTTCCCCAGAATATACCGGACCCGCAGAATCCTTCAGGATGGTTCCGAATATTTCGGACCCTACACAGATGTAACAAAGATTGATCTCTATCTTGAGCTGATAGAGAAGCTTTTCCCCCTCCGGAAATGCAGGGGGCGCTTGAAGAAGCGGGACCGTCCCTGCCTTTATTACCATATCGGACGTTGTGCCGCCCCTTGCAGTGGAAATATCGATCAGGAGGCCTATCTGGCCCATGTAGAGGGGGCGAGAAAGCTTCTTTCCGGGGAGACCGGGCAGCTGATCGAAGATCTTAAAAAGCAGATGGAGATCGCTTCCCGGGAGCTTGATTTTGAGAAGGCTGCAGAGCTTCGGGATATGATCGCTGCGGTGGAAACGGTAGGTACGGGGCAGGATGTGGTCGATTTTGCCACAGAGAGCCGGGATTATGTGGCTTGTGCGATGAACGATCTCCTCTGCAGTTTCGGGGTATTCCGGATGAGGGAGGGGAAACTGATCGGGCGGGACCTTTTTCGGGGGAAATCTTTCTCCAGCGAGGAGGAGGCCTTCAGTCAGTTCTTTATCCGCTACTATGATGAGTTCAAAGAGATCCCGGAGCGGATCTATACCTCCGGTGGTTTTGATATCCCCCTGGTGGAGCAGTTTTTTCGTAAAGAGCGGGGAGTGGAGGTGGAAATGTCGGTCCCCCGCCAGGGGCGGCACGGAAAAATTCTGCGGATGGTGATGGATAACGCAATGCATGACCTGGAGCGGCGCCTCAAAGCGGAGGCCAATATCTCTGGAATTGAGGAACTTCGGCGGGTACTGGGGATGAAGAAGCTTCCCCGGAGAATTGAAGGCTTCGACATCGCCCAGCTTTCGGGGAAGCATCCGGTGGCATCCCTGGTCAGTTTCTACAACGGGAACCCCGATAAGAGCAGCTACCGGAGGTTTCATATCAAAAGTCTGGATGGAAGGATCGATGACTATGAGGCGATCCGGGAGGTGGTGGCCCGGCGCTACAGCAGGGTGGTAAATGAGAATCTGGAACGGCCCGATCTCGTTGTGATAGATGGGGGGAAGGGGCAGGTGAACGCTGCCTGGGCAATCCTGGATGCGATAGGACTCTCCGAGCTTCCTCTCATCGGCCTGGCCAAGGAGTTTGAAGAGATCCATTTTCCCGGGGAGGGGGAGCCTATCCGGCTTCCGGAGGGTAATGAGGCGCTCCGGGTTCTTCAGGCGGTGAGGGATGAGAGCCACCGTTTTGCCACCAGTTTTAACCGGCAGCTTCGGAAAAAAAAGGGACTGACCCTCAGCTCCCTGGAGTCGATCGAAGGTATCGGCCCCAAACGGGCTGCCCGGCTCTTGCAAAACTTTGGCTCCCTGAAAGCTATCGCAGATGCTCCGATAGAGGCGATTGCAGATACGGCAGGGACAAGCAGGGAACTTGCTGTATCTGTAAAAGAGGCGTTAAAAGTGTCTAAATAACATGCGGCTGTCCCGCAACCTATCCTGAGTATCATACACGCACCATATGTGGTGGTTTAGAGAGCCTCGATTCAGTGGGATTAATGTTGCGGGACGGGCTGAATTGCGAGAAAAGTTTGACATTGCCCCCTATCTGTACTATATTTGTATCAGTGAGGTTAAGGATTTTCGAAGCCATTCTTTAAGGAGGATGTTATGCAGCCACCTTACTTTGAGGGCCGGGTCTGAGTCCCGGCAGAAACGAAACAATGAAAATGAGAAACCTGAGAGTTTCTCCAATGTTATGATTTGTGAGGCGATGCATGGCGAGAGGTGAGTCTACCCTTCCTGCACGTCCCTAAAAGCCGGTTATACACCGGCTTTTTTTTGGCCAGCGAAGCGGCGCTGCGGGAGAATCTGGCAACCTTGGCGAAGCGGGCGAATTTGGCTTGCTGAAAGAAGCAGGCATCGCCCTGATCAGGGGGAACCGGTTCCTTCCCGGCCGGGATTCTCCCGGAATACTCCCCCTTCCTTTTTTGTGCAAGCCCTGCGACAGTCTCACTTCTCTTGCTGCTTTCTTCTTTGGGTGGTATGGTTCTTTTTCAAGGTTCTGCTTTTCTGAGGAAGTGAAGATGGTGAAAAGGAGTTGCACAGGTAATGGGAAAACGGTTTGTGATAGGTATCAGCGGGGCCAGCGGATCGATCTACGGGGTGGAGCTGATCCGCCAGCTTGCGGGGCTTAAGGGGGGGCTCTGCGAGGAGCTCCATATCATTCCTTCTGTTAACGGATTGCAGGTGGTAAAGCATGAGATGGGCCGGGATTTAGTCTTCCTCCTCGATGAGATCAGAGCGTCCAGCCCGGAATGCGCCATTATCTTCCACGATCCGGATAACCTCTTTGCCCCCCCCGCAAGCGGATCCTTTCCCCATGATGGTATGGCGGTTGTTCCCTGTTCTATGGGTACCCTGGGGGCCCTCGCTTCTGGAGCGGTGGGAAACCTTCTTGGAAGAGCCGCCGATGTTACTCTGAAAGAGTCCCGGAATCTGGTACTCCTTCCCCGGGAGTCGCCCCTCAACTTGATTCATCTGGAGAATATGGTAAGACTCGCCCGGGCCGGGGCGAAGATCGTGCCCCCTATGCCGGGCTTCTACCACCATCCGGAGAGCATTGAAGAGTTGGTGCTTCAGAGTGTCGGTCGGGTTATCGAACAGCTTGGGGCTGGTAAGACCCTTGTCAAAGCCTGGGAAGGGGTGTGAGTCTCCGGAGCGTTATCGATACGCTTCGGGAAGCTCTCCCTTCTTCAGAATAGTGTAGTAGAGAAAAAGCTCCATCAGGAGGGATTGCATCTCCGCTCTGGTTTCCCTTACCAGGGCGTCAAACCGGGATATGAGTAGAATGATGCGTTTCAGCTCTCCGGTGCTGTAGTGACTGTTTGCCCGGCGGTAACTCTCCTGGTTTTTTTTCCCCCGGATGCCGATCTTCATGCATGCATCTTCCACAGAGTACTGAAGGTCGGTCATCGAGGAGAGTTTGAGCAGCCGTTTGAACTGCCAGAGCAGCCCTGCGTAGAGTTGTATCGGGTTATTCTCCCCCGAGAGCATCAATTTTCGCAATGTTTCCAGGGATGATATAAAGTCGAGGTCAGCCATTTTCCCGAAGAGGGTAAAAACATTCTCCTCCCTGGAGTGGTGGATGAAGGTGTCCACGTCCTCTTCTCCAATACAGCTTCCGGGTCCGAAAAAGAGGGAGAGCTGATCACAGGCTGCCCGCATCTCCTTGGTGTTGTTTTCTACCAAATCCAGAATCAGCTCCATCCCCTCCGGGGACACCTCTATCTCTTTGCCCCGAAAGTATTTTGTCAGCCAGGCCCGTTTCTGGTTCTCGAAGAGCTCCCAGAAGATTTTCTTCCGATCCTTCGGGATAGCTGATGCGACCGGTTTGGAGATATCCTTTTCAAGGTTCGAGGTGGTGATGATGAGGCACACCTCCGGAGCGGGGTTTTTCAGGTACTCCCCAAGGATCTTCCCCTCCTCCCGCTTTACCTGTTCGCCGTTTCTGAGAATGACCAGCTTCCAGCTTGAGAAGAGGGAACCGTTTTTCAGGATTCCTGCCAGCTCCGACATACCCGTTTCCCAGGGGTAGATAGTGTGGATTTCCAGTGATGGGTCCACCTGGGTGAGGGCCTGCTTGATGGAAGCGATAAACTCACCCTTCTCTCCCTCCTCAGGACCCATGAGGAGGTAGGATGGGGCAGGTGTTCGTATTGGTTTTCCACTCATCTGCTGCACCTCCCCTTTAGTTGTATTCCCTGATGATAAAGGAGAGTTTACCGAGAACTCTGGCATTCTGGCTGTATATGGGGGGATAGACCGGGTTTTCCGATTTCAGTTTTACCCTGTTGGTCTCCCGAAAGAATCGTTTCAAGGTAACTGCATCATCGTTAATCCGGGCCACAACGATATCGCCGTTCCGGGCGCTCTCTCCCTGTCTGATGATTGCGGTATCTCCATCGAGGATTCCCGCCTGGAGCATGCTGTCCCCCTTCACTTTCAGGGCAAAGAAGTTACCCGGGGGCAGGGAAGAGGCGGGGAACTTCAAGACCTTCTCGAAATTCTCTTCCGCCATGAGGGGTTGTCCGGCAGCTACATTTCCCAGGAGGGGCACCTCAATCAACTCCTCCTGCTGCCTCTCGGGTTCTTCCTGCTCCTGAATCCTGATCGACCTGCTTCGATTAAGATCTGTGGAGATGGCATCTTTTTTCTGGAGAGCTTGCAGATGGTCGTAGGCAGCCCGTACGGAGATATCAAAATCGGCAGCGATTTCCCTCACTGTTGGTGGATAGTGGTTCTCCTCCATATACATTTTGATGAAATCGAGAACCTGGTTCTGCCGTTCTGTCAGTTCTTTCACTTCTTCAGCTCAATCCCAAATTTTCGTACCTTACCGTGGAGATTGCTGGGATACACCCCCAGTGCCTCCGCACACTTACTTACATTGAAGTCAGACTCCCGCAATCGTAGCTCAAGCAAGCTCTTCTCAAAAGCCTCTTTCGCCTCCGCCAACTTCATCTCGGCGTAGGGCTTCAAGCTTTCCGGACGCTCTCCCTTCCTCTTCTCATTCAGATAGGTGTGTACAGTTTCCGGAGTGATCAGCTTTTCGTCACTCATAATGGTAATACGTTCTATGAAGTTTTTCAATTCCCGAATATTCCCGGGCCACTCATAGTTACTCAGAATATCAATGCTTTTCGGTGCCAGCGTGCGATCCTTACCGGGGGCGAATTTCTGGAAAAAATAGTCGCAGAGCAGGGGGATATCTCCCTGACGATCTCTGAGGGGCGGGACCTGAATGGGAACTACATTGAGCCGGTAGAAGAGATCCTCCCGGAATCGTCCCGCCTCAACCTCCTCCTGGATGGTTTTGTTTGTTGCCGCTATCAGCCTCACATCCACCGAGATAGATTCGTTGCCTCCCAGCCGTTCGAACTTCTGCTCCTGCATAATCCGCAGCACCTTTGCCTGGGAGGAGAGACTCATATCGGCAATCTCATCCAGAAAGAGGGTTCCGCCATTGGCAGATTCGAATCGTCCCTTTCTGCGGGCAACGGCGGAGGTGAAGGCACCCTTTTCATGTCCGAAAAGTTCGCTTTCCAGAAGGGTGTCGGGAATGGCAGCACAGTTGACCTCCACGAAGGGAGCTGAGGAGCGGTCACTTAGCCGGTGAAGCTGTCGGGCCACCAGCTCTTTACCAGTGCCGTTCTCCCCGGTGATGAGAACCTTCGCTTCTGAGGCTGCGCTCTGTTCAATCCGCTTTTTTACCGCCTCCATCTCCGGGGAGGCGCCGATCATCTCATCTTCAATATAGATGGTCTCCTTTAGCCGGCGGTTCTCTTTTTTCAGATCCTCCATAGCCAGGGCGTTTTTTGTCAGTGTAATGACCCGTTCCAGGGAGAGGGGCTTTTCCAGGAAATCGAAGGCCCCCAGTTTTACCGCTTTTACCGCAAGATCAATATTGGCATGTCCGGAGATTACAATCACCTCCAGTTCGGGCCGTTCCTCCTTGACCTCCTTCAGAACATCAATCCCCCCCTTGTTGGGCAGCCAGATATCGAGGATAACCAGGTCTACCTCATCATCATCAAGCATGTGCATACCTTCGATCCCATCACCGGCACAGCGCACGTTGTACCCTTCATCTTCCAGGATATCGGTCAGCACGGTCTGGATCCCCGGTTCATCGTCAATGATTAAAATGGTTGCTCTTTTCATCTGATACTCTCCACAGGAAGATCAATATAAAAGGTGGTACCGCTGCCGGGGGCACTCTCAAACCAGATAGCGCCGCGGTGGTCGGAAATGATCCGCTCAACGATGGGAAGGCCCAGTCCGGTACCGGTCCTTTTGGTAGTAACGTAGGGTTGGAACACCTTGTCCCGGAGTTCCTCAGGAATACCGCTTCCGTTATCTACGATATGGATCCTACAGTAATAGGTATTCCCCTTTCTGACAAGATCGCTGCCCACATAGACCCTCCCTTTCTCCTGGAACCCTTCCCGGGTATCCTGCTGGGCTTCCGTTCGAAGCGATACCGCCTCGAAAGCGTTCTTCAGCAGGTTAGAGAACACCTGTTTAATCTGTCCGGGATCGACCTGGAGAATCTGTTCTGCGGCAAGGGCCTCTGTGGAGAAGGAAATTCCTGGATATGCCTGGGAGTAGCTTGCTCCTGCTTCATCGACCAGCTCTCCCACCGGTACCGGTCGCATTGTCGGAGCGGGCATCCTGGCAAAGTCCCGGAACTGCCCTAACATGGTGGTAAGGCTATCCACCTCCCTGATGATGGAATCGACGGAGCGTTCGATAACTGTCTCCATATTATCTGAACCCTTTTTCCAGGAGCGCAGGATCCTTTCCGCCGAAAGCTTGATCGGAGTGAGGGGATTTTTTATTTCATGGGCCATCCTCTGAGCAATCTCCTGCCAGGCGGTCACTTTCTCGGTCTGAAGGATTTTCTCCCGGGATATCTCCAGCTCCCCGACCATCTCGTTGAAGGAGCGTACCAGAATTGCCAGTTCATCTCTGCCCCCGCTGAGGATTCGGATAGAGTAATCCCCCTCCATCACTTTTCGCATCGATTCTTCCAGATGAACAATCGGCCGGATGATAAGCTCTCCGGTTTGAAAGGCTGTCAGCAGAGATAAGAGAAGCAGGGGAAGCGCAAAAACGGCATACAAGAGAATGAGGGCCAGGGAGAAAAAGATTTTATAGGTGCGATACTGGACAAAGAGATCCAGAGCTTTGGTCAGCTCCCTGCCGTAGTGGTCAAAATTCTCCGGCATGAGGATGGTCAAGACCGCCTTCTCTCCACCTCTATCCTGATAAAAGGGAACCTTCCTGGAGGAACGGAGAAAGGTGTTTTCCCCCGACTTGGTGCGGCTGATCGCTCCCTCCGGGCCTTCTCCGGGATTTTCCATCAGGTATGCTTCCTCGTTTCCAAAGAAGGCGTAAGTCATCCCATGGCTGTCAAAGAGCTGGAGAGAGGTGATCCTGGGGATAAGGGAGCGAAGAGTTTGCCACACCTGTTCCGGATCGCTAGAGGCGTACTCCTCCAAGACTTCACCGAAAATGCGGGAGGTGGTAATTGCCTCCAGCTGATCCACCGTCTCATCATTGTACCGCAGGGCGATTGATAGCCCCCCCTCCAGGGCTTCTTCCATTTCCGTATTAAACCACGCCTCAAGACTGCTGGTGATGAAGGTGAGGGTAAGAACCCCCTGGGGGAGGGCTGCGAAGAGAGTGATCAAAATGAAGAAGAGGGTAAGACGACCCTTAAAACGGCTCCCCGGTTTGCCCGATCTGGTGTCCCGGATAAGCCTGACAAGCTGTACCACAAACGATATAAGCAGGAAGAGGGGAAGAACAATCCCCAAAGGGATGAAGAGAAGCCTGGTCAGGCTTGCGCCCTGGGCAAGGTCCTGCAGCACCTGGCGGGAGAAAAAAAGGATCAAACCTACCAGAAGCAGATAGAGGGCTGCAGAGGCAATCAGGGTGATTGTTGAAAAGTTGCTGCTTCCCCTGCGGCCCATCAGATCTCTTCCCCAAAAGAAAACTCCCACCGTACCCAGGGGCTTGTGACTCGGGTCTCCGGCAAGATGGGATCAAGGAGATTGAAGGGCACCTGCAGATTTATCTCCTTCAAGCGGATACGGGCCAGAAGGTAATAATCGCCCCTGTTATGGGGCAGCTCTACCAGGTAATCTTCAACACTGAGTAAGCTATCTAAGTAGTCATTCGGACGCAGGGCTCTCCAGGAGGCGCCATCGGAGCTGGTGATGATAAACTGGCTGGAAAATGGGTCCCAATGGCCCTGCTTGGTGATACTCTGTTCCTTTTCTATCCTGTCACCGAAGAGTGCGGCGACTCCCTTTGTTCTCCTGTAGATACGAAAATCGAAGTAGACCCTGCTTGTCCGCCCCTGAAAGGCGTTCTCTACCAACCGTTTTTCCCGGGCTTCCACCATCCGAAGATTGACGACCGCCTCTTCTTCTTTCATTTCGGCAGAGAGAAGGGCCCCCTGGCCAAAGAGGTAGCGGGCCGGGACTAGGGAGAGAGCTAAGAAGAGGGTATAAACGATGCCGGTTTTAATCTTCCTCGAAACGGTTCTCAAAGAGGCGGGCAATCGCTTCAAGAGCTTCCTCCTCATCATCTCCTTCTGCAATAACCTGAAGGGATGTCCGGTAACCGGCTCCCAGGGTGATGATCCCCATGATGGACTTCCCGTTGATCCGGATATCTTCCTTCTCGAAATATATCTCCGAGGCGAAATTATTGGCAGTCTGAACAATCAGAGCTGCGGGTCGGGCGTGGATTCCTGCCCTGTTCATGATGGTTACACTCTTCTCAACCATAGTGTTCTAAAAGGTATCCTTTTTGTTGAAATAGAGATTTCTGGCGTTCTCACTCTCCAGCCAGTTCAGCACATTCCTGTTGAACTCCTGGGCGGAATGGTAGCCCATCTTCTTCAGCCGTTCATTCATGGCTGCTGTTTCTATGATGATAGGGATGTTACGCCCCGGCTTTACCGGTACTTCCAGCAGGGGAATTTTCACCCCCAGAATCTCCCGGGAGAGATCCCCAGTGCCGATCCGGTCGTAATTTTTTGCCCCATCCCACTCCTCCAGATCAACTGCCATCTGGATCTGTTTTTTATCCCGGATCGCACCCACTCCAAAAAGGTTATTGATATTGATAATTCCCAGCCCCCTAATCTCCATATGGTGTGCTAAGGCGGGGTTTCGGCCTGATCCCATCAGGATATTACCGTTGATACAACGGATATCCACCATATCATCGGAAATGAGCCGATGCCCCCGCTCAATCAGCTCCAGGGCTGTTTCACTCTTTCCCACACCACTATCCCCGGAGAGGAGAACTCCAATGCCGTACACCTCTACCAGAACCCCGTGGATAGCCTGCCGGGGTGCAAAGAGATCGTTCATGGCCCGCATCAAACGCATGCTAAACTCTCCGGAGGGAAGATCGGTCTGCAGGATAGGGCAGCCCCCAGCTTCAGCATATTCGATAAACGGTTCTCCAGGGCTGTTGTTATGACTGAAAATAACACAGGGGATCTCATAAGAGAACATCTTTTTTACTGTCTCCATCGAACCCTGCTCTTCCAGCTTTCTTAGAAAGGAGGCCTCTCCCATTCCAAATAGCTGGATCCGGTTAGAGGCGAACTCTTCAAAATAACCGCTCAAGGTGAGCCCGGGGCGATTTATCTCCTGCTCGGTAATCGTCCGTACCAGGCCCGGACGTCCACCGATGCATCTGAGGTTGAGGGCGTTGTGTTCCTTCAGATCCAGATCGAGAAGATCCAGTACTGTGTAGCTTTTCATCCCCCCTATTCTATCACATCCTCGGGAATTTCGTTACTCTTGGTGTGCTCTTTCGGATGCTCTTTCATCTTATCTTTCTCTTTCCGCACTATGTGCTCAAGCTTGTCGATCATCTGTTCGATTCCTTCGTATAGTTCATGATTCGGGGCTGCCTTTGCGTGGGAGGTGTGGCCCCAGCGGAAGTGTACGTTAGCTTCAACGGTATAACCCGGTTTCTCTTTTGTTATTGATATGTGCAGTTCGATAATGTAATCTTTGGCAAAATCGATCTTCTCCAGCTTCTTACCGATAAACTCCTTTGTGGTTTTGCTGAGATCATAATGTACTCCCTTGATTTCCAGATTCATACGTACCTCCTGGGCTGTTTGTTCTATTACCAGAATATGGGTTTTTTTGGGGAAAAGCAAATGGAAGACCGATTTTCTATCTCTCGAAGGAGGATTCGATCTTGAGCTCTTTTCGATACTTGGCTACGGTTCTTCTTGCCAGATCGATACCCCGCTTTTTAAGAAGATCGCTGATTTTCTGGTCCGAAAGTTGTTTTTCTCCGGTATCCGCTTCAAGAATTTCCCGGATTATCTCCTTTACCCCCTCTTTTGAGTACCGTGAGCCGGTTGATCCAGCTCCGCTGATGGAGTTAGTAAAGAAATATTTGATCGGGAAGATACCCCACTCAGTCTGCATATACTTCGCATTTGCAATCCGGGAGACGGTGGTTTCGTGAACCCCGATCTCATCGGCAATGTCTTTCAAGGTCAAGGGAGCTAAATACTTGGGACCTTTCAGGAAGAAATTACGCTGGTATTCAACGATGGCCTGGGAGATTTTTACCAGGCTGCTGTTTCTCAGTTCGATGGTCCCAATAAAGTGCTGGGCCTCCCTCAGGTGCTCCCGGATAAACTTCTTTGCCTCCCGCTCTTCCCCGGGAAGCTGGCCGGGATTTTCATAAAAACTGGCGATCCCGAGTACCGGCAGGGTGCTGTCATCAAGATAGACCCTGAACTCTCCCTCTTCCAGTCGTACCGACACCTCGGGTATCACATAGTGGGGTGCTTCCCGGCTGTAGAGCCTTCCAGGGAAGGGGTTCAGAGTCCGGATGAAGAGCAGCGCCTCTTCCACCTTATCAATTCCAGTATTCAGGGCCTTCGCTATCTCGGAGAGCCTCTTTTTTTCAATATCCTGCAGATGGTTTTGAATGATGGGCGTAGCAAAATCCGGCGCTTCCGGTTTCAGGGAGCTCTGGACCAGCAAAGATTCCCGGTAATTGGCGGTACATACGCCTGTTGGATCAAACTGCTGGATAAGGGAGATGGTTTCTTGTGCCAGGGATAGATCCTTCTTCGGAAAGAGCTCTTCCGGAGGAACAATATGGAATCCGTTACGATCCAGATTCATGATAAGCCGCTCTCCCACCTGGAAGGAGCGTTCATCCAGGGGCTGAAGCCGGAGTTGCCAGAGGAGGTGTTCCTGCAGTGACTCAGACTCTGCTATCGCCCCTTCGAGGAACTTCTGTTTATTATCGGAGGCTTCCGAATCGTATCCTCCACTGTATCCCGGATCCGAACTGTTTTCGAAGAAGTCATACTCCTTCCCACTTCCCCTGCTAAGCTCCTCGTAGCTGATTTTGCTCTTCTCTTCCTTTATCTCTAGTGCCGGATTCTGTTCCAGCTCCTGGGCAATACGTTCCTGAAGCTCGCTCACCGGCAAAGCCATCATCTGGATGGATTGGATCATCCGGGGGCTTAATTTGAGTTTCTGTTCCTGTATCAGTACCGGTCGCTGGTTTTGCACAATCCTATGATGAGGCTGCCAGCCGCTCTTGTCAATGGAGGCGGACAGGAATTCTCAATGTGGCAAAATAGAAAATGAAACCTCGATTGCAAAACCCATGATTCTTGCTCGTTAGCGCCGGAAGCCCGGCGATACTGCGCATAATCATGGGTTTTGCATCAATTTTCAACTTATCTCCTTGCCACATTGAGAATTCCTTTTCTCTTTTCGTTTTTTCGGTCGACCACTAATCGTGGTCGTCTCACATTGAATTGCTGGGTGGAGGAGCTACATCCGGAAGGCTTCACCGAGATAGATTTTTCGGGCGATGGGGTCAGCGAGAACTGTTTCCCGATCGCCCCCCACCACAATCTCGCCCTCGTTGATGACATAGGCGCGATTGGTAATTTCCAGGGTGTCCCGTACATTGTGGTCGGTAATGAGGATGCCGATCGACTGCTGGGAGAGTTTTCTTACGATGGTTTTTATCTCATGCACCGCAATGGGGTCTATTCCCGCAAAGGGTTCGTCCAGAAGCAGAAACCGGGGATTGATGGCCAGGGAACGGGCGATCTCCGTCCTTCTCCGCTCTCCCCCCGAAAGGGTGTAGGCGTCCTGTTTTCGGATATGTTCGATTCCCAGCTCGGATAAGAGTTTCTCCAGCATGGTGCTCCGCTCCCTTCTATCCAGATCTTTTCGGGTTTCCAGAATAGCCAGGATGTTCTTCTCAACCGTAAGCTTCCGAAATACCGATGCTTCCTGGGGCAGGTAGCTAATTCCCTTCCTCGCCCGTTGGTACATGGGCAGGCGGGTGATCTTCTTCCGGTCCATGTAGATAGCTCCGGAATTGGGGGAGAGAAAACCGACAATCATATAAAAAATGGTGGTCTTTCCCGCACCGTTAGGCCCCAGAAGTCCTACCACCTCCCCCTGCTCCATCGAGAAGGAGACGTCCCGGACCACCAGCTTCTTGCCATACCGTTTGTTTAATCCTTCGACCCGGATGGTAGAGTTCATTCGCTCTCTTCCTTCAGGGAGCCTGAAACAGAACCACTCATTCTGATTGTATCTGTTTTGGTATTAATAACGATTCGGTCCGCCCGATATTCATCTCCCTTCCAGTCTACAAGAGGAGCACCGAGAAGCTCCAGCTCTTTTTCGTTTCGATTATAATTGGCCAACTGGGAGTGGCACACCACCGCTTTTCCATCGCTGACCGTATCGATTTTTACCGCAACCTGTAGAAGCACCTGGCCGCTACTGCCCTCCTGTTCCAGGTAGTAGCAGCGGGCGCTCAGCTCGTTTTTTCTATCCAGCAGCTCCGTATATCCCCGAATTCTGGAGTAATCCTCCTTGCGATCATAGAAGAGCTCCTTTGTCTCAATGGTCAGCTCTTTTTCCCTGTCATCAACCATTACATCCCCTGAACAGTCGAGGTAACGGAAGTCGGGCCCATAGAGCTCTATCGTATCAGCGGTGATGGTGAGGGAGCCGGTATCGATCCGGGCGTTTCCCGAGAGGATGGTGCGCCGCTTATCCTCCTGAACCCGAATGGTTGTGGAATCCCCCTGAAACCGGAACTCCTCCTGCCGGCTCTCCGATGCTCCTTCACTTTGGGCTCTGATTATGGCTGGAGCCGGGAGATTCAAAAAAAGCAGGCAAATCACCATCAGCCGAAGGGGTGAGGAAGGTGTGCATTTTCTGGTGGACAGGCTCCTTTCGGCGATATGAAGCATCCCTATCTCTCCTCCCCTCCGTTAAAGAGCCCTTTGGCCCCCCCGGTAAAGGTGATAAGGCCTGTATCGGTTCTGGCGCTGAAACCCCGCCCCTGCAGGGACCCCTCATTTCCGTAGGAAAAGCGTACCGGTTCTCCGGGAGGCGCTTCAATAAGATGTTCACCTTCGTACCAGGTGAAGCTTTCTCCCTCTACTTCCACTCTATTCTCCCGGTTAATGCTTTCCAGGAATACCTCTTTTTCAAGAAGTACCTTTTTATCTCCGTAGTTGTTAACCGCTCTACCAGCCTCTCCTGTGTGAAGAACCTCACCCTCCCGATCATACTCGGTGAATGAGAGCTCCTCCATGATAAGCTTTTTTTCTTGATCGTACCCCTCTACCTTTTGGGCCGAAAGCTCCATCTTTTTGCGACCATCTTCAACCAGCACCTGTCGATATACGTGCATTACCGTGTTGGGGATCTCTGTCGAGAGCTCCTCGCTGAAAGCCTCCTTTTCTATGTCCAGACTGCAGCTGGCCAGGAGAGAAAGGAGGATCAGGAGGGGGAAAAGCGCCGGGAGGGAAAAGAGATGCAGTGAGAGCCGCAGCAAAGTAATCTCCTTAGTTTGTTTTGTTCCTTCTGTCGCTCTGATGGACGAGGCTGGCGGTAATAAAGCCTGAGAAAAGGGGATGGGGTTCTATGGGAGTGGAGGTAAACTCCGGATGGAACTGCACTCCCACACCCCAGGGGTGTTTTGGCCACTCGATTGATTCAACCAGCTCCTCTTCAGGAGTGGTTCCGGAGATGATCAGCCCCCCTTCGGTCAGTTCACTTCGGTAGCTGTTGTTCACCTCATAGCGATGGCGGTGCCGCTCGTAGATTAACTCGCTTCCGTAGGAGGTGGCGATTTTTGTTCCCGGTTTCAGTCTGGAGGCGCTTCTCCCAAGGCGCATTGTTCCTCCATAAGCTTTAACATCGATCTGTTCCTCCAAAAGGCTGACCGCCGGATAGCTGGTTTGGTGGGCAAATTCGGTGCTGTTTGCATCGTTATGGCCAAGTACATTTCTGCTATACTCGATTACCATCACCTGCATCCCCAGGCAGATACCGAAACAGGGTACCTTTTCCTCCCTGGCCCATTGGGCGGCCCGGATCATCCCGAGGATTCCCCGTTCACCAAAGCCCCCGGGAATCAGCATCCCGTCGATTCCGCTTAAAAGGCCCGATAAAATTTCTGGCTGTTCCAGCTCTTCGCTGTCGATTTTACGGAAGATGATTTTGCATTTGTTTGCAATTCCGCCATGAACCAGGGCTTCATCGATAGACTTGTAGGAGTCCTCAAGATCAATATATTTTCCAACCAGAGCGATCTCCACCTGCTTTTTGGCTTCTCTGATGGTGTTTACCATCTTTTCCCAGCGCCGAAGATCAGCTTCCTTGCTTTCCAGGGAGAGCTTTGCAAGAACAATTTCATCCAGTTTCTGGGCGTGAAAGACCAGGGGGATTTCATAAATGGTGCTTTTTACGTCATAGGCGGAGATGACCGCCTCTTTCTCCACATTGGTAAAGAGGCTGATCTTACGGATCATATCCTCTTCCAGCCGAACCGGGGCGCGGCAGAGCAGGATATCCGGCTGGATACCGATCTCCCGCAGCTCCTTTACCGAGTGCTGGGTTGGCTTGGTCTTCAGCTCTCCCCCGGCGGTGAGGGGCACCAGGGTAAGATGGACAAAAAGCACATGCTCCCGACCCAGGTCATGAATAAACTGCCTTGCCGCTTCCAGGTAGGGAACAGATTCAATATCACCCACAGTTCCGCCAATTTCGATAATGGTGACATCAACATCCGGATCTTCGCTGGCTTGATAGATGCGGCGTTTGATTTCATCGGTTATGTGGGGGATAACCTGAACGGTTCGGCCCAGGTAGCGCCCTTCCCGTTCCCGCTTTATTACCTCCTGATACACCTGGCCGGTGGTAATGGAGTTTTCTTTGGAGAGGGGACCCCGGGTAAAGCGGGCGTAATTACCCAGGTCCAGGTCGGTCTCCGCTCCATCGTCGGTCACATACACTTCTCCATGCTGAAAGGGGCTCATGGTTCCTGCATCCACATTGATGTAGGGATCGATCTTCACCATCCGGATCTGAAGACCCCTGCTTTCCAGGAGGTTTCCCAGAGAGGTGGCGGCGATTCCCTTTCCTAGGCTGGAGCAGACTCCGCCGGTAACAAATAGGTATTTCTTCATGTGGAGTGATTATACCCGGAGAGAAAGGCAAAGGCAATCGTT
Organism: uncultured Sediminispirochaeta sp.; assembly: GCA_964394395.1. Classification (GTDB taxonomy): domain Bacteria; phylum Spirochaetota; class Spirochaetia; order DSM-16054; family Sediminispirochaetaceae; genus Sediminispirochaeta. Next base: position 34,603 of record CAYMWV010000006.1, on the reverse strand, counting down.
CAGCTCTTCACATCAGGCTGATTGCAGGACTCTCCGATTCAAGATAGAGCATCTCGGTGCTGCTGTTTTTATCATGGGAAAAAAGCTCTTCCTCGGTTTGACCAAAATCAAGGATTGATGAGTGAATATAGATGGGAGAGTTGAACTTGATACTCAGTACAATACCGTCGGCAGGCTGAATCTCCCGTTTATAGATCCGAAGCCCCCTTCGGTATACAATCCTGGAGCGATAACGATCCCCCTCCCGCCGGTATATCTCCAGCTGTTTTACGGTAAAATGGTGATCCCTGAAGAGCTCCTCCATAAAATCCCAGGTTCCGGGAAACTCCGGTTTCACCTGCTCCAGCTCCAGGATGATGGCTCCCGCTTCCGAGGGGCCTACCTGCAGGGGTATGAGGGTCCGGGCTCTCTTACTGTAGAGGAGAACAAAGGGGGATGTGGTTTTTTCATCCAGGGCAACTCCCCGGATGGTGCATTCGCTCATATTTCCTTTCATACTAATAAGATTATAACACCCAGGTGGGGAAAAAACCGGGAAAAAGTGATCACTTATTGACAGCTGCTCCTGCGGTTCATACACTAAGATGCATAGGTGGTGCAATGGATAGATTTCTTTCGGAGCCGCAGTTCAAGAAATTTCGCGACAAGATATATGACGAGAGTGGAATTCATTTCTCAGCATCCAACAGAACGATTCTCGAGAGTCGGCTCAAAGAGCGGCTTCGAAAATCGGGAAAGGAGAGCATAGACGACTATTTTCAGCTTATCGCCTCAAAGGAAGAGGAGATGAAGACCCTCCTCGATTCGGTGACCACCAATCTTACCCGATTTTTTCGCAATACTGCCCATTTTGATACCTTGCAGCACTATGTTATTCCTGATCTGGTCAAATACAAGAAAGAGAAGGGAGAGAACAGCATCAAGATCTGGAGTGCCGGATGCTCCACCGGTGAGGAGCCCTATTCCATCGCCATGATGTTGAAGGATCAACTTCCCCCTGGTTTCACCGGCGAGGTTACAGCCAGCGATCTTTCTCTGAAGTCCCTGATGACCGCAAAGGAGGGCTTTTACCCTGATGCACGGATGAACGGGGTGCCCGAACATTATCTAAAGAAATATTTTGAACGGATAGGCAACGGTTATACAGTTCAAGATGAGATCAAGAAGCTGGTAACCTTTGATTATCATAACTTGAAGAACGATAGCGGGAAACGGAATCTGGATGTGATCTTCTGTCGTAATGTGATTATCTACTTCGATGAGATGGCTCAACAAGCGGTGATGGATAAGTTTTGGCACGCCCTGGGGGGCCACTCCTATATGTTCATCGGGCACAGCGAATCGCTGTTCGGGATGAAGACCAGTTTCGAGTTTACAAAAACCGATTGGGCCTGTATTTATCGGAAATTTGTGTGACAGAGGTAGATTGTGGATAAAGAAACTGTTTCGGTATTGATATGTGATGACTCTGCTTTGATGAGAAATCTGGTAGGGCGGATGATAGAGAAGGCGGAGGGGCTCAGCCTGGTTGGTAAGGCGATGAACGGCCGCTTTCTGCTCCAGAAGATTCCAAAACTGAACCCTGATGTGATTATCCTGGACCTTGAAATGCCGGAGATGAACGGGATTGAGTTCTTGAAGGAACGTCAACGGTTAGGGATCGATATTCCGGTGGTTATCCTCTCATCCATCGCCCAACGGGGAGCCAGAATCACCATGGAAGCCCTATCTCTGGGTGCTTCGGACTTTATTATGAAGCCCTCCGGATCGGTTAGTGAGGACATTCATGTTGTAGAAAAGCAGGTGGTGGAGACGGTATACGGCTACGGCCTGCAGTATCGCCAAAGTCTCCCCGGTGATAAGCGTAGGCAGCGGGATGAGGAGAGGGCGAGGGAGGCTCCTCCCCCTGCTCCAAAGCCCGAACGAACCATCGTCCCCGAAATAATCCGAAACGCCCGCAAGGAGGGGGCCCAGGGAGCAGCTGTCGCCTCTCTTGAGATAAGGGAGGTGGAGTCCCCGGTGAGCCGAAAAGATGCAGGCCTGCTGGAGATCTGCACCATAGGTATCTCCACCGGAGGGCCTAATGCTCTGCGGAAGGTTTTTACCGACCTGCCGGGAGATTTTCCCCTCCCCATCGTGGTGGTGCAGCATATGCCCGCAGGGTTTACCACCGAGTTTGCCCGGAGTCTGGATCGTATTTGCGCTTTGGAGGTGAAGGAGGCTGAGGAGGGAGACCTGGTAAAGAAGGGGAGGATCCTAATCACTCCCGGGAACTACCACATCAAGGTTCACCGGAAACGGCTTGCCGCCGTCATCTCCCTTTCAAGCGATCCCACCGTGAATGGCCATCGTCCTTCTGCTGATGTTCTTTTCGAGTCCGCCGCTGAAGAGTACGGTGGAAGGGTTCTGGCGGTGATTATGACCGGTATGGGCCGGGATGGAGCCAGGAAGATTGGCGAGATCCATCGGAAGGGCGGCGTAACCATCGCCCAGGACGCTCCTTCCAGCGTTGTCTACGGAATGCCCAAGGTAGCGGCGGAGCTGGGGCACATTCAGAAGATTGTTCCTTTGGATAAGATGGCTTCGGTGCTTACCGAGACGGCGAGAAAGAACGTCTAAGCTTCTTTTCCAACTTCTACCACTTTAGTGATGATGGGAAGATTCTTTTTCCCCGTTACCTTGTTGTATCCGAATGCGACCAGAAATCCCAGCCCCAGGCCAGCAATACCGAACAGGGCGTGAAGGGCCTCGCTGCGGTGAGGCAGAAGTTGGCCCCCCAGAGCAAAGCTGGCGATAAAGAGGAGGAGGGGAACCATCAGCACCATGAAGCCGGCGACTATGGTCTTTCCCGGGGGGATGTAAACCTCCACCCGGTCTCCAGGTTTTGGTTCCCCGGGAGTAATGGAAAGCTCCGATGGGGTGTAGAGCTTCGGGGAGAGGAGGGCTTCGAAGCGCCGGGTTTTGACGCTGCAGAGGGCGTTGCCGCTGCAGCTTTTACATCCTGCTGCCTCTTCACAGGCAACTTCCGCTATCTTTCCTGAAATGGAAAGAATTTTCGCTATCTCGGTCATGCTGACTCCGTTTCAACCCTCTCCGGGCTGGCCACGGGGACCCGGATTGAGTAAATCTCTGTAGCTTTACCCTTTTCATTGATCTCCGCCACCGCTCCCTGCAGCTCCAGGCCTTCCCAATATTCCCTGGAGCGCTCGGGAACCTGGGTGAGGAACTTCCTCACCTCCACTTCAGGATCGAGTCCCCCGACTCCGTAGATGCTGCCGGTTCGGCCGGTATCGCCTATTACTGCGGTGCCTCCGGGGAGAATGGCCGCATCAGCGGTGAGGGCTTTCATGTGGCTTCCAAAGATGACCGATACCCGGCCATCCATCCGGTAAAAAAGGTTATATTTTTCTGCGGTTGTGGATGCGTGAAAATCCACAATGATTGCATCGTGCTCCTTTCTGATCCGATCTGCCAGATCAGGAAGAAGGATATGAGGATTATCAAGATGGGTTCGGTCGAATCCAGATTGCCCAAGGATTGAGACCACCGCCAGTTTCATCCCCCCGGCGGTATAGGTTCTCCAGCCCCGTCCGGGGTTGGAGTAGGGGAAATTGACCGGCCGCAGGAGGTAGGGAGATCTGGGGATATGGGGGACCATATCCTTTTTGTAGTACATCTTCTCTCCCCCGGTAATTACATCGATTCCCAGTTTATGGAGCTGGATGGAATGACTCTTTCCCAGGCCGAAGCCTCCGGTTGTCCCTTCTCCATTGGCGATGACAAAGTCAATGTTGTGCTGTTCTTTCACCTCCGAAAGAGCTCTTCGAAGGATGTAGATCCCCGATTTTCCTGTTATCTCGCCGATGAAAAGGATACGTACTGCCATGGTCTGGGAATGGTAGCAGAAAAGGTCCCTTTGGTGAAGGTTCCCGTAGATTTTTCTTCCCTTCTATCCAGGGGCTTAGTATATTTGGGGTGTAGGGATGCCCTGACGGGATCCTGTACCGGTCGCCTTGTATAAGGGGCCGATTTCACGCTCAAAAGAGGTGAGTCATGAAAGACAAAGTGGTTATTGATCTTGGTCAAATCATGGACGAGATCTTCGAAGCGACGAAACAGTTCAACTTCGGTGATTCTTTCCATGAGGAGATGCGCCGCGGAAAGGAAGAGGTAGAGAAGTTCTTCCACCGGGATGAAAAGGTGGATTATTATCCCTCCTACTCCTATCCCCCGGTCAATGTGTATCTGACAAAAGAGAAGAGTCTCGTCTTCGAATTTGCTCTTGCAGGATTTAGGGAGGATGATCTTGATCTCCAATTCCAGGGAGACTACATGATCTTCTCCGCCAAAGGCCCCGATCTGGAACCGACAGAGGATGTTCGGTACTTCAAGCGGCGGCTCAAGTTCAAGGAGATTGAAGAGCAGCGTTACTACGTTCCGGAAGACAAGTTTGACCGGGAAAAGGTTAAAGCGACCTTTCTCAACGGTATACTCCGGGTTGTGGTACCCCCGAATGAGGTGTTCGAAACAAAGGACGGGATCAAGATTGAGATTGTGAAGGAGGAAGCGGAATGATTTTCTGGATAATTGTAGGTGTGGCTATCGGTTACTTTTTCAAGCCTCAGCTGGACCAGCTGGTGGGAAAGGTTGTCCGGGCTATCAGGGACAACAGAAATCACAACGATTACTGAGGCTATGACTAAATTGACTCTTGTTTGGAGCCGTCCTGTTTGGGGCGGCTCTTTTTAATTCAGCCCTTCCCACAACATATAGTGCTATCGAAGCTTCGTTAATACCATAGGTGGTATGCATTCTCCTCGAGATGAGTTATGAGACAGCCTCAATTCAGCCCCTCCCGGAATGGTAAAAAAGGGTGGGGAAAGGGTGGGGCCGAGATTGACAGAGTGGGTAAAAGTCGGTACTATCTACCCCACAACGGTATACTGTGTGAACAAGCGCATGCTATGCCTACGCCCGGATGGTGAAATTGGTAGACACGCCAGGTTCAGGGTCTGGTGCTCAATGGAGCATGGAGGTTCGAGTCCTCTTCCGGGCAGAGAAGCGGCCCGTCGATGTAATGTCGGCGGGCCGCTTTTTTTCGGGTCCCTTAGCCCCGGCTTCCTG
>CAYMWV010000006.1:19160-29379 GCA_964394395.1 uncultured Sediminispirochaeta sp. | reverse complement strand
TTTTAAAGCGGCCGATATTGGATGAAACGAGCTCAATACCCTCCCGGTTTGATCGGGTAAGTTCCTTCACCTCTTCGAAGGAGTTGTTGATCTCCGTGGCGCTGGATGATATTTCCATCAGGCTGGCCTGCATCTCCTGGCTCAGGCGGCTCACCTCGCCGATGCTTTTCAGGATGGAGCTGCCCCCTTCCCGCATCTCTTCACTGCCCCCCCGTACCTGTTCGGTGATGTTGTTTATCTCCGAGAGCGCTTCCAAAACCTGTTTTCCCCCGGTGGCCTGCTCCTGCATCGCCGCCCGGTCCTCCTCAATAAGGCTCCGCACTGTTTCTACCGACTCCTGCACATGGCCGAAGGCTGCACTTGTCTCCTGGCTGGAATTTACAATAGTGTCGATGAGGGATTTTATTTCCCCTAGGCTGGACTTGATATCTTTTGACTGTACCGAAGATTGCTCCGCCAGATGGCGAATCTCTTCGGCTACCACTGCAAAGCCCCGCCCCGCATCTCCGGCGTGGGCAGCTTCTATCGCCGCATTCATGGCCAGCAGGTTTGTCTGAGCTGCCACTTTAGCAATAACCACATTGGTATCCTGTAACTTCTTTGACCGGTTCGCCACCTCAGCAATCAGTTTATCTGTCTCTTGCTGCTTCGTTTTGCCCTTTTTTGAGGCCTCCACCAGCCCTTCCATCTGTTTACCGATCTGTTCGGTATGCTCGGCCAGGCTGTGGATGTTCGCAATCATCTCTTCGATAGCTGAGGAGGATTCAGTTACGCTGGCAGCCTGCTGTTCAATCAGGTTGCTCAGGGCGTTAATAGCGCTGGTAATCTCCTCAATGGCGGAAGATGCTGCTCCTACTGTTTCTGACTGGCTATTTCCCTGCTCTGCGATACTCTCGATGGTGGCGGTAATCTGGTTCAGCGCTGCAGCGCTCTGCTCGGTGTTGGCTGATAGCTCCTCCCCGGTGGCAAAGAGTTTTCGGGTTTCAAATTTGATATCGCTGATCATCCCCCGGAGGGTTTTGGTAAAACCGTTGAATGCTTCAGCCAGTTCGGCCAGCTCATCGGTGGAGGAGACGAAGACTTCGCTGGTCAGATCCCCTTCACCCTGACCGATTTCGCTGATCCGTTCCTCCAGGCGCCGCAAGCGTCTTGTTATCGGTTTCATGAGGAAGAGCAGGATGATAGTGGTAAGCGATATTGCTATTAACAAGTGAATAATAGTCTGTATTATTGAGGTGCTCATTGCGCTGCGAATTGGAGTAGTATCGAAGGCGACCACCACTTTCCAGCCAGCTGAGTCAAGGGAACTGTAGCGGGCTCTAACATCCTTTCCGCTGAAGTGATAGTTCAGTGTTCCTTTATCCCCGGACAAAATGGTCTCTTGCATCACTTCGAGAAGCTCCTGGGGTACGACATCCTTCAAGTGCTTCCCAATGTACTCACTATTGGGATGAGCAATTACCACTCCCCCACTGGAAAGGAGATAGGAGTAGCCGTTAAAGGGGTATTCAAGTTGAGAAAATTGCTCCTGCAGCGCCCTCAGGGTTAGCGCCTCTACAATGGCGCCCTGAAAGGTTCCTCCATCTCCGGTGACTGGAGCTGCGATTCCAGTCATGAGGCTCTTTCCATCCTCCCTGTTTACAACTACATCTCCCACTACAGTTTCCCTTCGTTCCTTCACTTTCTTGAAGTAATCCCGGTCTGAGAGATCGAAAGTGGAATTCCCACCGTCAAGGACCCCGGCTTTGTCAAGGAAGAAGAAAGCGTGGTCATCTGCATCGGGCACGGTTTTGTGGATCGCCGCAACATCCTCCAGGATAGCAGGATCCACCATCTCGTTCCCACTGTAGAACCGGGAAAAATGGTCAAGTCGTCCAATTCGGTTCTTCAGGAAGGTGGAAAGAAAGATCCTGCTCTTCTCCACCTCCGCTTCCAGGAGCTGGTCTGCTATATCATTATACGCTCCCGCCAACTTTACCAAGTCGATGGTGCCGATCACGGCTACCACAAGGGTCACCAGTGGCACAATGGTAAAGAGGAGCCTTGCCCCTATGCTTGTTTTCTTCTGATTCTCGCCTATCATGATAAAAAGTATTAACGATGTGAAACCTACAGTCAAGTGACCAGCAGCTTCGCCGAAAATAAGGGGTAGGAGGAAGCGATGCAGCGATATAGAGTCAAAGGAAATGATAAGATACGAACTATTGTTGAGGTGATCGAGCAGAGCGCCGAAGGGTATCGGGTAAAGATGATACGGGAAACCTCCTTTGATAGGAGCCAGTCAATCGAAATTCTGAGCAAAGATCTTTTTGAGACCTGCCTGCGAACCTCCTATTTTATTCCGGAAACTCCGGAGATGGATGAGGAAGAGCTGTTCACCGGTATCGCCTGAGCACCTTTCTTACCAAACCCGACTGTCGGACTGACTGTCGGATGATGGTTGGGAGTGATCCCGGTTCCTATCCCGGTCCGATGCGAATGGATAGAGTAAAATCCTTCTGCAAGTCAAAGCTTTGGTGGTAATCGAATCGGAAAGCCCCCACCAGGGTGAAGAGCATGGGAATCCGGGAAATCATGATTCGGCTGTCCAGCTCCAATCCGGCGACCATGAGTCTGTCGGGTTCGAAGAGCTCCAGATTCTGAAAAGTAAAGCCTGTCTCTGCAAAGAAGGAGATTCCGAAACGGGTTACAGGAATCCAGAGAATCCTTGTTTCAAATAGGGGTGCGGGTATTTGAAGGGCCAGGGAGAGGAATGCCCGGCCTTGTCGTTCCGCTGCAGAGGAGACATTCCAGTCAGGGCTGTTTTGATAGGCAATATATCCTTTCGTCCCCACTCCGGTGGTGTAGAGAAGTCTGCCTCCCAGGGTAATCCGTACATTACTTCCCTTCAGGGGTAAGAATCCCCCGGTACTCTTAGCCAGCCCAATCAGTTCTCCCTTCTCCCTCTCCAGCAGAGCTGGCGCCCAGGTCCCTGACACTCCCATCTCCAGATCATTGCCTCCATAAAAGGCACGGCTGCTGTGGGGATAGGATCTGGTAAAGGAAGAGATGCCAAGGGAGGTGCTTACCCACCGGCGTAATTCCTGCTTAGGCTCTTCCTGAAAGGTGAAATTCCTGTTCCCAGACCGGAGAGAGGTTACCATTCCGGAGAGGGAAGCGGAGAGCCGCTCTATCCTGAATGGTCCGAGGGATGAGTAGATGGGATGGTTCAGGGAGATGGAGAGATCGCTTCTACTATAAGCATCATAAGCATCAGCGGCGGAAGCGGCAACATAGCTTCGTTCCCCCAGAAGATTCAGGGATCCGGAAAAAAAGCGGTGAGATAGACGGAATCTCCCCTCCAGCTGCTCCTGCTTTGGAAGGATGGAGGCCGATAGGGAGAGCTCTGCCGTCTCACTTGCCTCTCCTGCAAGAATGGTGGCTCCCAGGACAGGTATCAACTCTCCGGAGTACAGATCCAGGGTGAGAAAGGGGATCAGGGTGTGGGGAAGGGGGAGCGGTATATAGCCTCGGGAGGGGGCGGGCTCGGCACCGGCGGGCTCCACAGGGCTGGACTTCACAGGGCTGGGCTCCACAGGGAGGTTTGAGGCACCTGAAGGGCTTGAGGCACTGGAGAGCGTAGCTTCCTGCAGGGGCTGCAGCACCAGATTTCTCTCTTCTTCCCCTCCTCCCCGGGATAGCGCCCCGGTCTCCGGGGATACCACCTTTGTACTGAAAAGAAGCTTGCCTCCGGAGCGGTAGCTCCTGTAGATGTATCGATCACCCTCCCACGCTGCTATTGCCCGGTCGGCCCCAACCGGATCGCTCACAAGCTTCTGTATTGAAGCAGTAATTTTTGAATCAGTTAGACCTTTTTCCCCGGACCCTTCGAAGGAGAGCAGATGAATTGCCAGGCTTCCCGTGCGGTCGGAACTGAAGAGAAAGCTTCTATCATCCCTCCACTCAGGTCGAGCCTCCCGGGAACCGGGAAGGGGGATGCGGTAGAGAGAGCCATCCTCCCTCTGCAGCAGGTAGAGTTCCACTTCCCCCTCCCTGGGGGCTGCGGTGAAGAGGATCCACCGCATATCCGGACTGATCCGGGGGTGCCGGAGGGATGCTTCTGCAGGGAAATGTGCCAGCACCTCCGGCTGGGCTTGCAGCGGCTGATCCCCTCCATGATCCCCTCCAACCGAGAGCTGAACAAGCTCGCATCTTTTGTTTTGAACCCGAACCGCAATAATAAGGCTGCCATCTTCGCTTATTGCGGGATCAAGGTAGGAACCCTCTTCGGTCACTTGGCGGATTGAGCCGCTTTGCCGATCCAGGAGGTAGAGGTTGGAAAGGGAGGGAGGACCAAAAATCGAGGAACCCGCCGCTCTCTCCCGGAAGCTTCTTGCCGCAAAGAGGATGAATCGATGTTCCAGGTCGGTATCAACCGCCTCCTCCCTGGTGAGCACAATCCTCTGGATGAGTGCTGCCCGCTGCCCCCCGGAGCTTCCCCCCCCGGAGCCCTGCCCTCCAGAACCCTCAGAATCATCCGAATCAGTCGAATCATTTGATTCATGTATGGAGTGCAGATCTAACGAATAGAGCCCCGGTGCCTCTTTTCCCCCGGAGTAGTAGAAGATGAGCTCCTCTCTGTTGGCGGATACCGGGTAGTATTCCCCTTCGATACGCTCATTTCCGCTATGCCTCCCTGGGCCGGCGAAGGAGAGAGTGATTCTTTCTCCTTCTCCGATGGTGAAATCCCCGGCCCACCGCTCTTCCCAGGAGTCGATCATCTCCTGGTAGAACTCCTTCAGGGTTTTTCCGGTGACATGTTTCAGGGCAAGGTTTTGACTGAAGAAGGCCCATCCGGTCCAGCGCCGGAAGAGCTGCATGAAGCTTTTTGCCCCATACTCCTCTGAAAGGTAGCGGACCAGAAAATAGCCCGCCAGGTAGATCCTGTTCCTGGGATAGGACTCAACTGCATAGACCGATTTCCAGTGCTCCCAGGGAGCATTATCGTAGAGGAATCCCTTCAGGATCGCCTTGAACTCCTCATCCCGTCCTCGGCCCGCTTCTGTCAAGAGGGTTTCCAGATAGACGGTAATTCCTTCGGCCATCCATCCCGGAATAAGGGCGCTGTTTACCCCCCGCACACCGTCGCCGAAGATCCTTCCCAGAAAGCCGAACATCCCGGAAGGGGAAGTGAGGTTGATGTAATGGACCAGCTCGTGGATAAAGAGGGTTTTAAGCCGAAAGGGGGAGAGGGGGCTGGGCAGGATGATTACCCGGTCCGGAGCGGGAGCGAAGGCTCCGTTTGGTGTATCGGTTTTACTATCGATGAGCACCGGAACCTTTCCCGGCGGGGTAAAGGAGAGGTAGGAACTCACCTCCCGAAAGAGCGGCTCAGCGAAGGATTCGATCTCCCGGGCGAGCTGCTCATCACGTTCCTGATAAATAATCTTGATATGCTCGGTCTCTATCACCCTGTACTTGGGAAAGGGGCGGACCGGAACCGCAGCATCTGAAAACAGCGCCAAGGGGAAAAGGAGAGCAGATAAGATAAGAAGAACCGGGGGAAAGAGAGGGTTAAAGGGGCCTCCTTTCAGCAGGCAACACCCCGGTAGTTCATCAGGTCTTCCCGATGGATAATAAAATTTTCGCACAGGTCCTTCGCTTTTTCTATCATGGCGGAAGGTTCTTCAACAGCTATGCTTTCGCAGGAAAGAGCCTCTCCTTCCGCATTGTAGATCACTACCCGGGCACCTTCAGCATCGTTATACACGTTGAAGGAATAGGCTTCTCCGTTCTCTTTTAACCGTTCACTATGGATTGGAGCACTCATTGGACACCTCCGTATATACAAGATATAGGTAAAGTATACTCCCGAGAGGCCTGGTGTACAAGAGCATAATGGTACGAAATTCGAAATAAAATGCATGCTTATCGAGCAAACCGTTGACAGAGCCTTTGATTTTTGTTCAGATAGTGAAACCCTTCAGGGAGGTACCTATGAAAAGCGGCGCAATCGACAAAAGGATAAAGACAGCAGTGCTTGGAGCTACCGGTGCGGTGGGACAGGTGTTTATGTGGATGCTTCAGGATCATCCCTGGTTTGAAACGATTCACATTACCGCCTCAGCCTCCCGGAAAGGGAAGGTCTATGGCGATGAGGTCCACTGGGTGGTTCCCCAGGAGATCCCTAAATCGATGATGGAGCTGGAACTGAATGAGCTTGATATCGATCAGATGAAAGAAGAGGGGGTGGAGATCGTTTTTTCTGCCATGCCCGCCGATCTTGCGGCGGAGTGGGAGCCCAAACTGCGGGAGGCGGGGTTTTACCTGTTTTCCAACGCCAGTGCCATGCGCTATGAGAGGGATGTTCCCATCCTTATTCCCGAAGCAAATCTGCACCAACTCTCCTGGATCGAGAAGCAGGGGTATCCTGAAAAGGGCTTTGTGGTGACCAATGCAAACTGCAGCACCACCGGACTGGCTGTCGCTCTTGCTCCTTTACGGAAGTTCGGGATCAAAGAGGTCAATGTAAGTACCTACCAATCGGTGAGCGGCGCTGGATATCCGGGTCTCTCCGCTTTTGACATTACCGATAATGTTATCCCCTATATCGCCGGGGAGGAAGAGAAGATCGTGAAGGAGCTGAAAAAGATCCTTGAAATAAATCCCACGGTACTCCCCTTTTGTGTCCGCGTTCCGGTGATGTTCAGCCATCTGGAAGCGGTTTGGCTGGAGTTTGAACAGGATGTGCGGCCCGGGGATCTGCTTGAAGCGTGGCAGAACTACACCCTTACCGATCCAGCTCTTCCCTCGACCCCGGAGCAGCCGGTGATCTATCTTGAACAGGTAAACTTCCCCCAGTCCAAACACGCCTTCTACGGAGAGCCCAAGGGGATGGTAGTGTATACCGGCCGAATCAAAGAGATGGATGGTCGAATCGGTTTTATGCTGATGGTTAACAACGTGGTAAAGGGGGCTGCCGGTGGTTCAATTCAGAACGCCGAAGCCTTTGTGCAGAACTATTACCTGAAAAACAGGAAATGATAAGCTTTTGCAAATACCTTACCTTCTTTGATCATGCTTTCTTTGATCAAAGATAGGGAGAAAAGGGCTTTCCTGCTATCGGAAAAGCCCTTTTTTTCCGACAATTAAGATGAATGAAGCTGTATATTCTCATCTCGAAGCGCGTTGAAGCCTCTTTTCAGCTCCCAAGCCAGCACCAGGGGGCTCCCACTGTTTGTATCGACCCTATTGCCGAGACCCTCAAGCTGCTGCGGGACCGGGGGGAGGAGGATCTTGGCATCCTCTATTGCATCGACGCAGAACATCTGGATGCCCTCAACGAGATCCTGAAAGAGCAGACCGGGGAAAGGTTTCGCTATGTGATTACAGTGTTTGCCGGCAGCAGGCAAATCCATCTGGAACCTTCTGCAATGCCCCATGTCATCTCTTATCGATCCGGGCTGATGAGCGAAGCGGAGAGCTCCTTTGTTATTGACCGGGCTGCTTTTCTGCTTCGGGGAAAGGAGCAGGAGGAGCGGGAACAGACGAGGCAGTACGCCACCCTGGAGGACGCCTGGAGGGATCAGGAATCCCTCATCAGGATCGGGAAAAGCCTCTCTCTGGAGCGGGACCCGGATGTGCTGTTGCGGACCATCCTCTATTTGAGCAAAAAGATCACCGGGGCCGATGCGGGGAGTATTTTTCTGGTGGAGGAGGCTCCCGGGGGCAACAGGCTTCGGTTTAAACAGAGCCACACATTCTCCCTGGATCTGGATTACTCCGAGTTTACCCTCCCCCTGGATACCAACTCCATCGCAGGCTACGTTGCGGTAACCGGGGAGGTTCTCAATCTGGAAGATGTGTATCGTCTTCCAGCTGATTCACCGGTAACCTTTAATCCCGAATTCGATAAACGGACCGGATATCGTACCAAGTCGATGCTGGTGGTTCCCATGCGGGGAAACCTGGACAGAATAATCGGGGTTATCCAGCTGATTAATAGTAAGGAGAATAACGATTCTCTGGAAGGAATGGAGGAAGCCTTTTCGGTGCTGCTCCGGAGCAGGGATGATTTTGAGAATCTGGTGTTTTCTTTTCATCACCGTTATGAAAGCTTGATGGAGGCGGTGGCGGGGCAGGCTGCGATTGCCCTGGAAAACAGCCGGATGCTGCAGCAGATTGAACGGCAGTTCGAGGCTTTTGTGAAGGCGTCGGTGAAGGCGATTGAATCCCGGGATCCGGCGACCAGCGGCCACTCCTTTCGGGTAGCTGCCATGTGCCTTGCTGTGGCAAAGGCGATCAACCAGGATAAGGGACGCTTCGCTGAAACCAGCTTCGATGCAACGGCCCTGAAGGAGCTGGAGTTTGCCGCCCTGCTTCACGATTTTGGCAAGGTCTACATCGAACCGGACCTCTTTCTAAAGGCAAAGAAACTCTTCGACAAGGATTATATCAACCTCTCCCTCCGGCTAAAGCTGCTCTATCGCTCCTTTCCGGAAGACAGAAGGCGGATGGAGGGGCTTCGGGAAATAATGGCAATGGTAAAGCAGCTCAATGAACCGACGGTAACCGATGTTGACCCCGCCGGGGAGATTGAGAGGATCTGCTCCATGGTGGATACCTTTCAGTGTGTTGATCCTGATGGGGAGCTCATTCCACTGCTCACTGAGCAGGAAGCGGAGAACCTCAGCATCCGCCGGGGCAGTCTCAATGCGGTGGAGCGGAAGGTTATTGAAAGCCATGTGGAGCGGACCCACGACTTTGTCGAGATGATTCCCTGGCCCGTGGAGTACCGCAGGATTCCGGAGATTGCCCGGGATCATCATGAAAAGCTGGATGGCACCGGCTACCCCCGGGGAATCTCCGGAGATGCGATCGCCCTGGAATCACGAATTATGGCAATCGCTGATATTTTTGACGCCCTCTCCGCATCGGACCGGCCCTACAAACGGGCTGTCCCCCTGGAGAAGGTGCTGGCCATTTTGAGAGAGGAAGCTGATAGCGGCAAGGTGGACTCCGACATAGTGGATATCTGGATAGAACATGAAGTGTGGAGGGAGGAAAAATGGGACTCATCGCCCTGGTAAACAGTGAAAAGGAAGTTCTTGGGAAAGTCCGGGAAGCGTTCAAGAATGGCGGCAAGGATCTTGGTTACTCTGTGCGGGTAATTACCGCTGAGCACCGGGTGCAGGAGGCTCTCAACTATGACCTCCCGGAACTGATGATGATCAACTGTGCGGATCCCAAAATCTCCCTTTCCGCAATTGCCGGGCAGGTGCGGGAAGATTCCTGGCTCCACAGTTTTGGCATCATCGGCCTCTATGACGGAACTAGTCAAGATGAGAAAGCCCTGGCAGAGGAGATGCGGGAGCTCAACCTTCTGGTGCTTCTCGACTTTAACCGGATCAGGAGTCACCTGGTGAAGTGTGTCTCCATCATTATCGAGAACTGGCAGCTAATCTTCCAGCGGGAGGTCTCCAACCGGCTGGTGGAGAAGATGAGCGGCTCCTTTTTTATCGAGAACGACACCCTGGCGGTGCCGATCTACGCCGGTATCCCGGTGACCAACCTGGTACAATCCGGCCTCTTTAAACCGGAGGATAAGATGGGGCTGCAGCTCGCCCTGTCGGAACTGATTATAAACGCCATTGAGCACGGCAACTGCGGCATCACCTACGATGAAAAGAGTGCGGGGATGGAATCGGGGAAGAGTGTGGTGGATCTGGTGATGGAGAAGTGCGAGGATCCGGAGATTGCCGCAAAGCGGGTACTCTTTACCTGGGAGAGCGACCGGGAGAAGAGCGTCTTTGTGATCCGTGACGAGGGTGATGGTTTCGATGTGACCAAAACCCGGGAGAAGGCGGACAGTGATGATCCCCTGGCCCACCACGGCAGGGGGATCAAGATGGCGGAGATCTTCTGCCGCCACCTTGCCTATAACGATAAGGGAAACGAGGTGACCCTGACGGTGGAGCACAGTGCAGACGCAGCGAAAGAGACCCCCCAGGGCTTCTCCGACGCCGAGGTGATCCAGCCGAAGAAGGGAGATGTGGTGTTCAAAGAGGGCGAGCAGGGGGACTTCCTCTACTACATCTCCAGCGGCCGCTTCTCGGTGACCCACAAGGGTACTCCGGTGGGCTCCCTCTCTCCTGCAGATATCTTCATGGGGGAGATGAGTTTTCTCTTAAACAACAAGCGCAGCGCCACCGTGGTTGCCGATGGAGATGCCAAGCTGGTC
>CAYMWV010000006.1:17453-19060 GCA_964394395.1 uncultured Sediminispirochaeta sp. | reverse complement strand
GCAGCGCCACCGTGGTTGCCGATGGAGATGCCAAGCTGGTCAAGATCAGCCGGAAGTCCTTTGTGGAGGTGATGAAACATTACCCCCACTACGGAATTTTCCTCTCCAAACTGCTGGCCCGGAAGCTGGTGCGGTCCAACGAGGCGCGGACTGCTTGAAGGGGCCCGGGCTGCCGGCGGCCCCTGGGCCCCGCCAGGCCGCCATGCTGGCTATGCGATCTAGGACAGGAATGATTTTGTTTTCAAAATCTTCCTTGCTTCGAAGTATCCCCCCTGCAAAATCAATTTTCACCACCGGGTACTTTATAGACCAATCCCATTTGTCATGGATGGCCAGGTTCCGAAAGAGGAAGAAACGGCCAGGCTTCATTGCCAGGGGCAGCAGAATTCCCGTTTTGTCCACATAGGTAAAGTTTTCTTCCTGAATCATTTTCAGGGTGCTGATGCCTATCGGTAAGGGTTCCATCGCCGCCTCCGGCTTTAGTCCATACCGGGAAGGTGCTCTGGTCAAATAGCAGAAACCTGGATGAGAAGCACTCAGACTTGCATCTGTGCACTGTTTTTCTTACTCTTGGAGCATGTACGACCTGTTGATAAAAAATGGACACATCGTTAACAGCGATAGAACTGTGGCGGCGGATATAGCGGTTGCTGATGGAAAGATTGTGGCAATAGGGACGGGGCTTTCCGGAAAGCGGGAGATTGATGCCGCTGGAAAACTGGTGATTCCCGGCGGGGTGGATACCCATGTGCACCTCTCCCTGGACCTGGGGGGAGATCTGGTATCGTCGGATGATTTTTTTACCGGCACCCGGGCGGCGGCGCTTGGCGGGACCACCACGGTGGTCTCTTTTGTCCACCCCGAGTCCGGTGAGGCTGAGGAGGAGGCTTTTCGGCGGCGCCAAGCTGAGGCAGAAGGCGAGGTGGCGGTGGATTACGGCTGGCACATGAATATCGGTCCCGGGGCTTTTGGTGATGCTGATGGGTCGATGGGAGGCGTCGCCGGGGGCGCCGGGGATCGAAAATTGCGCCGCTTTGTAGAGCGTTCTCTGGAACTGGGTATTCCCACTTTCAAACTCTACATGGCCTACGGTTATGAGCTGGATGATGTGCAGCTTTTTAAGGCTATAGAGGCGGTGGGGGCTGCCGGGGGAATGTCGGTGGTGCATGCGGAGAACTTCGCCCTCATCAAGATGTTTATCCACCGGGCAGTGGCGGCGGGGGAAAGCCATCCCCGGTGGCACGAGAAGAGTCGGCCGGCAATCTTCGAGGCGGAGGCGGCCCGGCGGGTTATCTCCATGGCGGAGTACCTCTCCGCCCCCCTGGAGATTTTCCATATCGGCACCGACTTGGTGGTGGATGAGATCCGTTCCGCCCGGCGCCGGGGCTTTCCCGTTTACGGTGAAACCTGTCCCCAGTACCTTTTTCTCAACACTGATACCTTTGAACGTCCGGGAGTGGAGGCTGCCTACGGGGTTTGTGCTCCCCCCCTCCGGGAGGAGGCGGACCGGCTTGCCATGTGGAAGGCCCTGGCGGACCGGGGGCTGCAGATCGTTGCTACCGACCACTGTCCCTTCACCCATGAGAAGAAGGCTGCCGGTCTGGCTG
>CAYMWV010000006.1:0-17353 GCA_964394395.1 uncultured Sediminispirochaeta sp. | reverse complement strand
GAGGGGCTGGAGCTTACCGGCCGGGTGGAGACGACCCTGCTCCGGGGAGAGGTGGTTGTGGATAACGGGGTGTTTACCGGGCGGCGGGGCGGGGGTCGCTATGTGAAGCGGAGCCATGCGGGGGGATAGGGCCTTGTTTTTTAATACACAACATCCTTGCACTGCAGGGAATGGTGCCGCCGGGACTCATTGCTATGGAGCAGGCTGTTAGAGAGGGGTATGGTAAGCGGAATAACAGCGAGAAATTTCTCTTTTCTTTTTCCTGAACCGGGTATATAATGAGAGTCACCTATCAACTGTCGGATGCAAAGGCCGACGATTAATCCTGTTACTGTCGAACCTGTGGGTCGACTGCGCAAACCACCACATGGAGGATGATATGGAACATCATCACACTGAAGGTCTCGTTTTCTTTACCGATCTCTCAAGGTTTATGGATCTGATCCGGGGAATGGATCCGGAGGAGCTGGCCGATTTTATGGTAGAGCATGCCAGAATCGTTCAGGAGACGGTAAGCGCCGGAGGGGGGAAGCTTGTCAAGTTTATCAACGACAGCGCCCTGGGTATTTTTGAAGGGGAGGATGCGGATAGGGGGGTAAAGACCCTGCTGGAGCTGAAGAAGCGGCTGGAAAAGGAGCTTTCCCTGCAGGGCCGAGAGGGCCGGAAGGTGAGGGTCAAAATAGGCGCCCACTACGGACCGGTTGTCATGCCGGTGCTTCCCCCTTTCAACACCCCCGACCTGTTCGGCGAGACGGTTAACATCACCGTAGGACTGGGACAGGGGGGGACGCAGAGTCACCGGGACCGTTTTATCCTCTCCGCCCAGGCTTTTCGGAAACTTGCACCGGAAACCCGGAAGCAGTTTCACAAATTCACCGAGCCCATTGTCTATCTGGCGGAGGAGAGGGCGGTATAGCTCGAGCATCCTGCTCCCTCTCTTCTTAGAAGGATCGTGCAAGCCCCTTTGTATCTGCAAAGGGGCTTGTTTTATCCTATCTACTTTTGCAGTTGCGGTGGGGCGAAAAATCCATACAATTGTAGTATACCCTGCTGCTACGATGAAAGGATGTTCTATGAACCTGATGCTTCTCATCCCCCTGGGGTGATTGTTCTGGCCGTGGTCAGCCAGTTCACAAAATAGCGACGATGGAGGCTGTCCCGTCTTTCATGCAGAAGTGTTTGTCAGTATTAATCACCGGCCATCCATTATCTACCGCAAGAGTCTTTCGATAACACCTTTGTTGATGAATGCGGCATCCTCAGACCGTTCCAGAAACGGGGCGGCGTCGGCTTCTGCAGCTTTCCAGTTGATGAATTCTGTCTTTTCTTGAATATACTGTGGCCAGGTCTCTGGCTGAAGTTCAGGGCCGGGCCAGTTGAATTGCTTAAGTGAATTGTTCAACAGCTTCAGATTTGGTGCAGGCTCCCTGGTTCTGCAGTGCCTGCAGAATTCTACCCTTAAGGTATTCCCGAGTCAGATTTCGGCACCTCTGATTGTCCGATTCTTTCCGGATCAGCTCCTTTAAAAGGGTCTCCATGATTGTTCCTGCCTGAAATGTTTCCGCAATAGGGATACCGCTCTTGCCACCTTTTTTGAACCGCTGGTTTCTGCAGTTGCCTGCAGATCCTCCCAGGAGAACTCCTCTGGAAAAGAGAGGCGAAGTTCCTTCAGGTGAAGTTCCTTCAGGTGATGGGGGTTGTCACTCTCCGGCGTCAGATAGAGGAGATCGACCAGCGCTTTTTCGGCTCTTGCCAGGAGACCCTGTTCCTTTCTTGCTACTTCCACTTCCAGAAAACCGTAGAAGAGCTCATGTTTTACATGGCGGAACTGGAATCAGCCCACAGCGGTATCCAGGAGTTCCGTCCTTCCTGTGGTGATACTGGTTGTTACCGGCACAAATTCAGGGATGATGCCGTAATATGATAGTGCCGATTGCAGGCTGACATAGGAAGGGCTATTTAGATTGTTGGCAATAGCAAATGGGTGTGCCCTGGTTTCCGTGTAGGGTCGGTTTAATTAAGTATCAGCAATCCTGTTCCAGCCGTTTCGGGAGGGCTGCAACGCCTAGAAAAGCAGGGAGAGCCCCTCACTGATCCGGTCGGTAATGGCTATCCGCAGTTCGGTGATCTGTGCAGCCGCTTTCCGGTACTCCTGCCGCAGGCTTACCACGCTTTTGTCCCGAACACTCTGTATCCCCGTAAGCACCTGGCCTTCGTATTTCTCCCGCACCTGGTTGAACCACTTTTCTGCTCTCTGGTATTCGTTTCTCAGAGAAGCTATTCGTTCCAGTACATGGGAGAAGCGGCTATTCAGTTCCCCAAAGAGAGCTTTGAGGTAGCCCTGCTCCAGCTCTTCCATCAGGGTGGCCACCGGTACGATTGATTCTACCCGGTGGGCATTGGATCCTGCAAAAACAAAGCCCCGGGTAAGTTTTCCCCTCCGGGCGTTGTTGAGGGCCAGGGAGATACAGAAGTTGGCCTTTTCCGCCTGACAGCCCGCAAGACATTGCCAGGGGCAGGTAAAACGCTGTTTTTTTGTTTTTGCATCCTCCAGGAAGGTGTTGATAATAGCTCTCCCCGGCAACCCTACGGGACTCTTGATAATGCCGATATCCTCTTCCCGGGCGTTAACATAGGCCTCCTTGAAGGCGTTATCAGCGTCACACTCCTCGGTGGCAACGAAACGGGTCCCCATCTGCACTCCCTGGGCCCCCAACTTCATCATCCGGTAGATATCCTCACCGGTGAAGATTCCTCCGGCGGCTATAACCGGCAGCTCTCTGCCAAACTCTTCCCGGTAGGGGGCAAGTAGCTCTGTCACTTCGGGAATAACCGTTTCCAGCTTGTAGGCGGGGTCCGCAATCTCCTCTTCAGGAACCCCCAGGTGACCTCCAGCTTCCGGCCCCTCCACAATGACCCCGTCGGGAATATCACCATAGATCTTTTTCCACATCCGGAATATCAGCGCCGCCGCCCGTTTTGAACTGACGATGGGCAGTACCTTTACGTTGTGTTCCCGCATCTTCTTTACCGGGATATCCTTAACCGGGAGCCCCGCTCCCAGAATGAGCAGGTCCACCTCTTCCTCAATTGACGTGTGAAGCAGCTCGTAGAAATCGTTCAGGGCCACCATAATGTTGACTCCGATGATCCCCTTTGTCGCTGTTCTCGCTTTCTGGATCTCCCTTCGCAGTGCTTTGATATTGGCTGCCCGGCCATCCTTGAAGTAGTCGACCTCGGTCATGCCGATCCCGTTGGCGGCGATGACTCCGACTCCACCGTGGTTTGCCACTGCGGAGGAGAGTCCGGAGAGGGAAATTCCTACCCCCATGCCTCCCTGCACAATCGGCAGGCGGGATAGTAGATCCCGAATCCTCAACGACGGCATCTGTAGCTTCGGCAGGTTTAACTGTATCGATTTAATCAGGGAGATGAATCCTTCAAAGGTAATATCGGCCATGGGGTAAACTCCTTGTGTGGGTACCGTTATTTCGGCCCGCAGCCGAAATGTCGGTACGTCTGCCCATAATAGCTCATATCAAAGAGCCTGCCTACACCGCAGTGAAGGCGAGAACACAATTTTGGCCTCCAAAACCGAAAGAATTGGATAGAGCAGCCTTGATCTTCCTCTCCCTGGCGCTGTTGGGGATGTAGTCGAGATCGCACTCCGGATCCGGGTTCTCGTAATTGATGGTGGGCGGCAGGACGCCTCCCTTGAGGCTCAGTACGGTGGCGGCGGCCTCCAGGGCCCCGGCGGCCCCCAAGGTGTGGCCGATCATCGACTTTGTGGAACTAACTGGAAGCTTGTAAGCCCCTTCACCAAAGACTTTTTTAATCGCCACGGTTTCAATTCTGTCATTGGCCCCGGTAGATGTCCCATGGGCGTTGATGTAGCCAATATCTTCGGTGTTAAGCCCCGCCTCCCCCAAGGCCATCTCCATGGCTGCCGCAGCGCCCCTGCCATCCGGTTCAGGGATAGCGATGCTGTGGGCGTCGGCGCTCATTCCGGCCCCGGCCAAATATGCCAGCAGAGGTGCTCCCCGGCGTTTTGCATCCTCTTCCCGCTCCATCACCAGTATGGCCGCCCCCTCTCCGATGAGAAAGCCGTCCCTGTGGGCATCAAAGGGGCGGGAAGCGCCCCTGGGCTCCTCATTCCGGGAAGTGAGTACCCCCATGCAGCCGTAGGAGTCCACTGTCAGGGGAGATATAGCTGCCTCCGCCCCACCGGCTATCATCACATCGGCAGTGCCGGCTTTGAGAGCCATTGCCGCCATGGCAATTGCGTGGCCTCCGGAGGCGCAGGCACTGACAATCCCCAGGTTGACTCCGGTGATTCCAAGGTCGATACCGATATTGGCGGAGGACATGTTGGGAATGATGAGGGGCACTGCCAGGGGATTGCCGAAGCCGGGTCCCTTTTCCAGGAGCTTGGCGTGCTGACTCTCCAGATGTTCATAATCACCTGCGGCAGTACCCACCATGCTGCCGATCCTCAAGGGATCCAGGTTCTTTAGCTCCAATCCCGCCTCCTCCACCGCCTGGAAAGCCGCCGCCGAGGCCATCTGGGAAAACCGGGACATCCGGCGGATCCGCTTGTTGGAGAGGTACTCCTGGGGGGCAAAATCCTTTACCTCCGCAGCAATTCTGCTTTTATAGCCCGCCGGATCAAAGCTGGTGATTGGACCTCCTCCGGAAATCCCCTCAACCAGGGCTTTCCAGAAAGCTTCCCTCCCGTTTCCGATGGCGGAGTATACCCCTATCCCGGTAATTGCGATTCTTGTTGGTTCCATCCTTATCACACCCCCTGTTGCAGTAGCTATATTGCTGATAATGGTGCTCAGGATACGCCATTGGTGGGATAATATCAATTGCAGCAGCTATCTCTTTTTGACTGTCCCCGAAATAGCGCAAAAATGAAAAGCCAGGACTCTGTAAGTCTCCGATAGATAAGGATATGGAAGTGATTACAGTGAACCTGAATGGGTCAACCCCTATTTTCTGATCTAAAGCGTCAAAACATAAGCATTTACCAAGAACTTTTGCGCTATTTCGGGGACAGTAAAATCAGACTACGGTAAGTCACATATATCTTCAAGGTCCATCTATGGCCCATTATTCCTAACCCTCTTTTTACAATTTTATATGCCCATAATGGTCATATTATGGTATAGTCTGTCAATGAATATTAAACAAGAACAGGAATTGATCATCAGAAAGCCGGCACTACTTATGGTTTTGCTGGTGGGCGTGGGGGTAAATCTTGCGGGTTTTTACCTGGTTGACATCTTTGGTCTCCCCCTGTTCCTTGATTCGATTGGGACTTTTTTAAGTGCGGTTGTTCTTGGGCCATGGTTCGGGGCAGCCTGTGGTCTTTTCTCAAACCTTCTGCTCGGCTTGATTAATAATCCTGTGATGATTCCCTTTGCTCTTGTCAATATTGTCCTGGGCTTCATCGTGGGCTCCATGTCCCACCGATACGGTTTTTCTAAGCCTCTCCCCTTCGCTGCAATTGTTCTGGCTAGCAGTCTGGTGGGAGCCGCCCTCGGTACGGTGATAGCAGTATTTGTTTTTGGAGGCATAAGCGGGTCTATTATTGATGCCCTGGTAGCTGGGCTTCTTGCAGGAGGCCGGGAGATTTTTTCCGCCGCTTTTCTGGTCCGCTTGCCTATCAATATTCTGGATAAACTTATCAGTGCTCTCCTTGTTTTAGGAGCGATCCGCTTAATCCCCGGTTCATGGAAGGATCATCTGGAATGAGGAGGGACTCTCCTTTTCTGTGTATCATTTTTCTCTGTTTTTTCTTTTCCATATTCTCACCCTTACACTCCGAGACTCTCCCTGGGGAGATCATGGTTCTTGGGATAGAGGGAAACGTTCCCTATGAGTATCTAGGAGATGATGGTGAACCTGTGGGCATCCTTGTCGACTTCTGGGACCTCTGGTCCGATATTACCGGGGTTGAGGTTCGGTACCGTTTTATTTCCAGTTATCCGGAACTTCCAAAGCTGCTGAAGGAGGTGGATGATTTCCCTATTGTGTTGAGTCACCAGTGGGTTCCGGGAATAGATGAGACAGATTCCCAAATGGTACGGGCGAAGGCGTATTACTCCCTCAAGCCGGTCCTTTTCTATCATAAAGAGTTGCGAAGGATTCAAAGCAGCAAAGAGCTTTCCGGTTTTATTGTCGGTTTAGTTCGGGGAAGCGGTGTGGACGGCATACTTTCCGACTTGGATGGAGGGTTCAACGTTCGTTACTACGATTCCCGCTCATCCCTAGTGGATGATATGATTGATAGAACCATTCATCTCAGTATTGATCTTCCTCCTTCAATGATCTTTGCTATCGGGAAGACTGGAAAGGCTCGCTTTTTCAGGTCTGGCATAGCCTTCAGCCAGGAAATTGTTTTTTCTCCCCTTGTTGTCCGGGGAGATGAATCATTGCCCGGGGTAATCAATCGAGGTTTTGAAGCCATAAGCGAATTCCAACGGCTCTTGATAACCCGAAAGTGGACGGGTTTTTTCTTCGGATGGTCCGTCCACTGGAGTGTTGTAGCGATCGTGGGGATTCTTCTTCTTTCAGGGATGCTCTTCTCTGTTATACTCTTCTATAAAAACCATCTAGAGTTGCGCATCCGGGAAGCTACTGACGAGCTTTTAGTCGAACAGAAAGCTCTCTCCTCTTCCCGGGATGCTCTGCAAGCTGCATTAAAAGCGAAAGAGATTCTGTTAAAGGAAGTTCATCACCGGGTAAAGAACAACCTGCAAGTTATTTCTAGCCTTACCCGTTTGATCAAGGATAATCCCTATTCTACGGACCCCTTTACGGAATTACAAGGCAGGGTCCTCTCCATAGCAAAGGTCCATGAACTGATCTATATGAACGACGGATTCGAAGGTATCCAACTGGATGAAATGGTGCGGGAGATAGCTTCCCTGAGCATCGAATCCTTTCAACACAGATTTTTCGTTGACCTAAAGTTGGAATGTGATGATACAGAAATTTCCATTCCGGAGGCAACCACAGTTACGCTTATTCTTCATGAATTGATAAGTAATGCCTTTAAGCACGCTTTTTCTATGGAAAGAGATAACCACTTGGTGATCCGCAGCTGGTCTGAAGAGACGAATTTAACCATCCTGGTTAAAGATAATGGCCCCGGTTTTCCCGAAGAAGAGGGGGAGCGTGCAAAAAAGAGCTTAGGTCTTTTCCTTGTCAAAGAGCTCTCCGCACAGCTGAAGGGGAGTGTGGAGCTGAAAAGTTGTAACGGTGCCGAGGTATGGGTCAGAGCAACGATAGCTTCCTGAACATCCTCTAACGTATGTGCAGGATCAGAGGAAACCTGGCGATTAGAAAGCCAAATGCCTGTTTTGCAATAGATTTTTTCTCTTCTTTAGGTAAAATGAGAGTCGTTGTATGAATGCCATAAACGAGCTGAGCCACGACACCCACAGACCCATCGCCGCCCTGGCTTCCGGCTGGAACAAAAGCGCTGTTGCCCTGATCCGGACCGCCGGGGATGGCTGTTTCGACCTGATGGAGGGGATCTTCTCCCGGCCCGAGAAACTGCGCTCTGCGGACAGCCACACTTTGATCCACGGACACATTCTCGATCAAAAGGGAGTACCCCTGGAAGAGGTGGTGCTGGGAGTTTTTCGCTCTCCCGCAGGTTATACCGGCCAGGATAGCGTGGAGATCCAGACCCACGGCTCCCCGGCAGGAATCCGGAAGATTCTGATGCGGCTGCGGGATGCCGGTTTTCATGATGCGGCGCCGGGGGAGTTTACCCTCCGGGCTTTCCTCTCGGGAAAGATGGATCTCACCGAGGCGGAGGCGGTGGAGAGTATCATTGAGGCGAAGAGCTTGGCGGCCCACGGGATCGCCCTCGGTCAGCTGGGGGGAGCCCTCTTTCGGCGGATCGACGGGATAAAGGGAAAGCTTCTCAAGGTGCTGGCGGCGGTGGAGGTTCAGCTCGACTATCCGGAGGATGAGCTTAACGATGCCCCTCCGCCCGATTTTTCCCTTTTGCGGGAGATTATCCAGGATCTTCACCAGCTGACCGATAGTTATCGGGGAGGGAAGCTCTACAGTCAAGGGGCGGTGGTAGCCCTGGCGGGAAAAACCAATGCCGGAAAGAGCTCCCTCTTCAACCTCTTTCTCCGGGAGGACCGCTCCATCGTTTCGGAAGTACACGGCACCACCCGGGACTACATCGAATCCTGGATCAGTATAGAAGGGATTCCTGTCCGCCTTTTCGATACCGCTGGCTTGCGCCCCTCTTCCGACGGGATCGAGGCAGAAGGGATCCGCCGCAGTGGAGAGCTCATTTCATCGGCGGATCTGGTGCTCTACCTGGTAGATGCTTCCGGTGGCCCGGTCGGGATTGCCGGGGGGGGCAGCGATCCTTTGGATGATATTGAAAACATCCCGGAGCTCCAGAGAGCCCGGGAGGCGGGGAAGCTTATTCTTCTGGCAAGCAAAGCGGACCTGTCAGACAAAGCGGAGCAACATGGGCAGAAGGAGGATGGCACTCCTGAAGGGGTCCTCCCGGTGAGTGCAATGACCGGTGAAGGGTTTGATACTCTTCAGCACCGGATTGTGGAGATGCTGACCGCTGACCTCCCCTCATCCGATGCCGCTGACGCTATAGCCAACGACCGGCAGAAACATCTGGTGGACCAGGCGTTTCTTGGGGCGGAGAGGGCTCTGGATTTGAGCTCTGCCGGGGGGGATGGGCTGGATCAGCTTGCCCTGGAGCTGAAAAGTGCTCTGGACGCTCTGGGAGAGATAACTGGAGAAGTGACCCGGGCAGATATTCTTGATACAATCTTCTCTGGCTTCTGCGTTGGGAAGTAGCGGAAGTAGCGGAAGAAGAGGTGTAAAAAGCATGCGCGATTATGATGCAATAGTTGTGGGGGGTGGCCACGCAGGGATAGAAGCATCTCTGGCTCTGGCCCGGCTCTCCTGTAAAACCCTGCTAATTACTCAAAGCCTGGATGCAATTGGGCGCCTCAGCTGTAATCCTGCAATCGGGGGACTCTCCAAGGGCAATATCGTCCGGGAAGTGGACGCCCTGGGAGGGGAAATGGGGCGGCTCATCGACCAGGTGATGATCCAGTTCCGGATCTTGAACCGCCGACGGGGTCCTGCGGTCCAGGCCCCCCGAGCTCAGGCGGATAAGTTTCACTACAACATGCTGGCCAAGGAGGTGTTGGAGCGGCAGAAAGGGCTCGATATCTTTCAGGACACGGTGGTTGATATCATTACAGAGAAGGTGGGACCGGGGGAGTCTGGTTCCATCGGGGGGGCGGGGCAGTCTCCTATCGAAAAGATCGCTGGGGTACGCACCGCCCGGGGATGTGAGATTTCTGCCCGGAAGGTGATCATTTGTGCCGGGACCTTCCTGGAGGGGAGGGTCTTTATCGGCTCCTGGGAGGAGCCCTCCGGGCGGCTTGGGGAGCCGGCGGCTCTTGGATTGGGAAGTGCTCTGCGCCGCCGGGGATTTGAGCTGGGGCGGCTGAAGACGGGGACCCCCGCCAGGGTTGCCGCATCGAGTCTGGATTACGGAAAGATGGAGGAGCAGCCGGGGGATCCGGAGATGCTCCCCTTCAGCTTCTCCACCAAAGAAGTGGACCGGCCGGCGGTGAGCTGCTGGATCACCTTCACCAACGATACCACCCATGAGGTGATTCGGGAGAACCTCGGTTCCAGCCCCCTCTACGGCGGCAAAATCGTGGGTTCGGGACCGCGCTACTGCCCCTCCATCGAGGATAAAGTGGTTCGTTTTCCCGATCGCCAGCGGCACCAGATTTTTGTGGAGCCCGAGGGGCTGGGCACAGAGGAGATGTACCTTAACGGAATCTCCTCCAGCCTGCCGGAAGCGGTGCAGGCCGGTTTTATTCACTCCATTTTAGGTCTGGAGAGGGCTCATATCATGCGGCCCGGGTACGCAGTGGAGTATGACTATCTGGAGCCCCGGCAGCTTTTCCCCACCCTGGAGACGAAGCAGATTGCCGGGTTATACACCGCCGGGCAGACCAACGGCACCAGCGGCTATGAGGAGGCGGCCTGCCAGGGGCTTATGGCAGGGATCAATGCGGCCTGCGCCATGGCGGGAGAAGAGCCTTTAATCCTCTCCCGGGCGGAGGCTTACATCGGGGTACTGATCGATGACCTGGTAACACTGGGAACCAAAGAGCCCTACCGGATGTTCACCAGCCGGGCGGAATATCGGCTCAAGCTTCGCCATGACACCGCAGACCGGCGACTCTTACCCTATGGACACCGGATAGGGCTTCAGGGGGATGAGCAGCTGGCGGTTCTGGAAGAAAAACGTAAGGGGATCGATGCAATAAGCGAGCTTCTCAAAAAGCGGAGGCTCTCCCGGGAGGAGGCCAGGGCAATTGGTCTTTTCAGGGAGCCCGCCATTTCCCCTGATGGCACTGATTTGACCGGAAAAAGTTTTGCCGAGCTCTTGAAGATGCCCGATACCGATCCGGAGGCTCTTTGCCCTCTGGAGCCGGAGCTGGATCGCTTTCCTGAACCGTGGTATCGGGCCGCCGCCCTGGATATCAAGTACGAGGGGTACCTGAAACGCCAGGATGAGCAGGTGCGTCGCTTCCAGCGGATGGAGGGGATGAAGATTCCTCCCGGTTTTAACTGGGATACCCTTACCGGAATCAGCTCGGAATCGAGGGAGAAATTCAAAACGATCCTGCCTGCATCGATAGGCCAGGCCTCCCGAATCTCCGGGGTCCGCTCCTCCGATATTGCTGTACTTCTGGTGGTTTTGGGTAAAGAGAAACGGAGCAGGACCCTTTCCGGAGAAAAACAGAGTGAACTCTGAGATTGAGGCTGTTTTAGCCGAACTTGAGTGGGACTTTCCCCCCGGGGCCGCCCTGCTCTTTCAACGCTACCTGACGGAACTGCTTTTCTGGAATCGGAAGGTGGGACTTGTGAAATCCACGGAAAAGGAGCTGGTCAGCCGCCATCTCCGGGACTCTCTGGTGGCCCTCCCGGTGATAAAACGGGAGCTCCTCAGCCCTGGGTATGATTTCGGGGATGTAAACAGATCGGGGCGGTGGCCCCGGCTGGTGGATATCGGATCCGGGGGTGGTTTCCCCGGTATTCCCCTGGCAATCTCTTTGCCCGGCTTCGAGGTTTCCCTGGTGGAGCGGTCGGGGAGAAAGGCGGGCTTTTTACGAAATGCAGTAGCCCTTCTGGGGCTGGCAGATCGGGTGGAGGTGCTTCAGGAGGATGCCCGGCAGCTTCCGGCTCGATGGGATCTGGCACTCTCCCGGGCCTTTATGCCCCTGTCCGGTGCCCTGGAGCTTATGCTTGATACACTTCTGCCGGGAGGAACGGCTTTAGTGTACGCCGGAAGAGTTGAAACGGTGAGGCAGGAGCTTTCCCTGCTCTCAGAAAAGGGTTCTTATGATGAGGAGGCAGGGGATGCAACGATCATCCCCATCGATTCGGGGGAACGGACGCTGGTTATGCTCCTTCGTCAGGAGTGAGGAGGGTAGACTCTCGGGCAGCTTCCGCTAACGCTAACGCTAACGCTATCGGCCGATCTCCTTCATCTTCTTCATCAGTCCCTCTTTTTCCACCAGGTCG
Organism: uncultured Sediminispirochaeta sp.; assembly: GCA_964394395.1. GTDB lineage: Bacteria > Spirochaetota > Spirochaetia > DSM-16054 > Sediminispirochaetaceae > Sediminispirochaeta. Next base: position 5,740 of record CAYMWV010000006.1, on the reverse strand, counting down.
ATGAGCCGGGCTTCGACAAACTGCTTTGCACCCTCGGTAAACTCTCCTGCGGCCATGCAGAAGCCCCTGCCTGCCCTGGTCTCCTTGATTCTGGCGTAGAGATCCCGCAGGACCAGCTCTCCCACCTGGCTGTTGCTCCGTACATAGCGGAAGAGCACCACATCTTCCCATTTTCGGGTACTTACCTCGGCCAGGATATCTGCATGTTCGTTCTTGTTAACCGAAATATCGGTGATCTGGATCTTTGCGTCGGGAAAGAAGGTGTTGGTCAGCTTCCTGCAGAGGGTGACAAAATCATTTGTGGGGGCGATAAGGTAGGTCTGCAGATGCTGGTTGCTATTCAGCTCGCCGTATTTACCGATCAGCGCCGGAACATCCTTGTAGCCCGGGGCCCGGCTCTGGATCTCCTGGAGCAGTTTTAAAGCCCTGCCCATATCCTGCTTCTTTGCGTAAGCTGCAGCGAGTCGGTAACGAAGCTCCAAAGCCGTTTCGGGTTTGATGTTTTCATGCCGCAGGCCGATCTCGAAGTCCAGGATCGCTTTGTCATACTGGTTTGCGCTGATATGAATAGTACCGGCATAGAGGGCTGCGTTGGGGCCCATTACCGGATCGGGGCGCAGGTGGGTAAAGACCTTCAGGGCCTGCTCGTTTTGGCTCAAATTGTGATACACCTGCCCGAGGATAAAGAGGGTCTCCTTATCCTCGGGCTGAATCTCCAGCGCCTTTCGAAGTACCCCCGCCGCTTCCTTATATTTGCTAATCTTGAAGAGGGAGTGACCAAAATATTTCAGGGTTGGGCCGTGTTCGGGATCTGCCTTCCTGGCGTTGGCGAGCAGAACTGCAGCTTTCTCAAAATTCCCTTTCCGAAACTCCAGGTATCCCAGATTGTAGTTTACATCGAAGACTTCGGGATTCATGGTTTTACAGATCATGAAGCTCTTATAGGCCTCGTCAAAGTTCTGCAGCTTCATGGCAGCGATGGCGTAGCGGAGGGTGATGGTAAACTCGTCAAGCTCCTTGTTGGTTGCGCAGAGCTCCAGAAGAATGGAGTAGCTTCGCATCGCCTTATCATACTTCTGGGTCTGGAAATGGGCCTCTGCTAGGGCCAGGAGGGCATCGGGATCCTTGGGATTCTGGCTTAGACGCTTGTTTGCCTCCCGAATTATGGCATTTGTGTCCTTGCCGGTAAACTTTTTCCCCTTTTTATCCCCTCCCCCCTTATTTTTTGCGGAGGAGATGACGAAAATTAACACGAACGCTGTTGCCACGACCAAAACAGGAAGCAGCAGGAAGATATTTGTTTCCATGCCATCATTATGATGGGCAAAGGGCACCACGTCAAGAAATCAGAACGAGTTGACATTGAATAAGGACAGTAATAGGCTATAGGTAAGGGGAGAACATTGTGGAAAACTCCAGCATCGGTATTAAATTGGCTGACGGCAGCTTCTATCCAATCATGGAAGAGGGAACACCGTCCCGGAAGAAACTGGTCCTCACAACGGTAAAGGATGACCAGGCCAATGTGCAGATTAATCTCTACAGGGGTGAGGATGATATAGAGCACTCCAGTTATGTGGGTAGTCTGCTTATTGAGAATATTCCCTCCAAAGAGAAGGGAGGGCCGGAGATAGAGCTCATCGTTGGGATCGATGAGGAGGGTAATCTTTCCGCAGAGGCAAGTGAAAGCACCTCGGGAGAACGAAGAACCCTTGCGGTAAGCATCGGGGATGAGACCACCCCGCCAGCCTATGATATGCCCGATTTTGACCTCTCCACTGAACCGGAGGAGGGGTTTGAGCCCGATTTCAGCTATTCTGACCAGGAAGAGCTTTCCGGCCTGGAGAGTGGTTCCGAATCAGCTTTTGATACCGATTTCGACACTGATCTTGATGCAGATTTCGACACCGATTTCGATTCCAGCCTCGATTCCGATTTTGGTTCTGACCTGGAAGAGCCTTTTCAATTGGATGAGTCCTTTAAAGAGGAAGCCCCAGAGGAAGATTTCTCCATGGATGATCTTTCCGCTGGTGGTGATTTCGATCCCGATCTGGAAAGTGACTATGACAGCAAGGGATTCGATACGCTGCAGGAAGAGGTTGCCTCTTCTGCCCCTGATGATGAGCCCTGGATGAAGGAACCGGAAAAGAAGGAAGGAAGAGGGGTCCGCAAGGTGCTTATCGCTCTACTGGTAGTCCTTTTCCTCGCTTTTATCGGTTTGCTTATCTATTGCCTTATGAACTGTCTGCCTGGGGAAGAAAACCCTCCCTTAGGGGCGGCGGGAGAGAATGGTTCCGCAGTGGTTGTTCCGGCGGAAGATCCGGGGCCCGCCACAGCTACTCAGCCGGAGGATACCGGGAGTGTGGCAGTGGCGCAACCAGAAGCGAAGAGTCCTGAATTGAAAAGCTCCGGATCAGATAGAAGCGAACCGGTGCAGGAAGTGGAAAAGGTCAGAATAGAGGTGGAGGGGGTCTGGTATAGAATCCGCCGGGGTGATACGCTCTGGGATATCTCATCATCCTTCTACAACACACCGTGGTTATATGGCCAGATTGCAAACGAAAATGATATCAGGAACCCCGATCTTATCTTTACGGAGCAGAAGATCTTTATCCCTACGAAGTAAGATCATTTCGTTTCCCTGGCGAATCATGTTACTCATTCTCTTGTCACTCTCTCTTCCTCTCCATCTGCTTTTTCCCTCTTCTCTCTCCCTTGATACGTTGATTAACCTGGACAAGGGGTGGGATGACCAGCTTTTTGCGGGTTTGAAGGCGATGGAAGAGGGAAGGGGAGAGGAGGGGGTGGAGCTGCTGCGAAGCGCACTGCTCTTTTCGTCAACGGCAGGAAAAAGGGAAGCCCGGTACCGGCTTGGCCAGTACTTCTTTGAGCAGCTTCCCGGAGCCCTTGCGACAAAAGATGAAGGCCACATCCGGGAGATAGTAAAAACCATAACCGTACTTGGCTATGGAGAACGGGCCCAACCCGATCTGCGGCTACGGCTTCTTTTCCTGCGCACCATGGCGCTGCGCTCCGCCTGGCCTTTGCTTGAGGATGCCGCCTCCCTTCCCCTTCCGGAGGGACCACACCGGGAGGAGCAGCTTCAGTCTTTGGATCTTCTGGAGGGGATGGCCCGGTTTTGTGAGGCAACGTATAGCAAGGAGGTGGCACAGGCCTTCTCCCGGCAGCTGCAGCAGATTGGTGAAGAGCTACCCCGGCAGATCCTGGGGGAGATGTACCGGAAGAACCGTGATTTTCAAGAGAAGGTCGACAGGTCGAGGCACCTTCGGGATCTGGTTACCCTTGCTTCTGAGGTGGACTCAAGCTACGCCTACGGTTACCGGGACCTCTTGGCCGGACTTCTGAAGGATAAGAACATCGATCCCTCCTCCCCCCTCCTTATGGACGGGATACGACGGGCCGGGTACGGCATCTACGCAGCTAATTACCTTCGCATTCTTGAATCCAGGGAAGAAGCTGAAGCGTGGGGAAGTCGAGGAGGCGAGGGTTCCCTGGAAGAGGTGGCAGCTTTTCTCTACCGGAGAAAAGGGGAGTACCCCAAGGCATTTGAGATCTATGACCAACTGCTGAAGAGGGCGAAGGAGGAGAGATTCCGTGGAGAAAGCGCCGTAGGGGCCGCCAGGGACGCAGGGGCTGCCCGGGACGCCGGGAACGCAAAGGACGCCGTTACACCACTCAGGATCCAGTATCTTGCATGGTACCGGTATGACTCCCTTTTGCGGTGGAATGCTCAAGCTGCCTTGGCAGAAGTGGATACTCTCCATTTTGATATGGTAGACCCGGACTATTTTGATGATGTTATCGGAAACCTTATCAACACACTTTTGGAGAGGGGGGATTGGGATGCCCTGCTGCAGCTAAGCAGGAGCGCTGCCCCCGGACTCAGTCCCGATTCTGCCGCCAGGCTCTACTACCTCTCTGCCCGGGCGGAGGAGCTTGCTTATCTGAAGGGATTGGATAGGGGGGAGTCGCTCCATTCTGAAGCGTCCACGGAGGGCTTCTATCGACAGATCCTCCAGCTTCCTCCCACCGGGGCGGCGGTTCGATATTACCGGCTTTTGGCAGCCCGGAAGGTGGGCTCCCCTTTTGATTCATGGTGGAGGCTCTTATATCCCGGGGCGGAGGCTTTGACTAAGGAAGGGCCCATACCTCTTGCTGGAGAGAAAGATCCTCTTCTTTCTGGTTTCCTTCATCACGGCTTGACCGAACTTGCTCTGGAGCGGTATCGGGAGATTCGGGCAGCCGGTGCCAATGTAGTGCGAAGCAATCTGCGTGCTCTCCTTCGGCTTCTCTCGGGAAAGGGGGATTTTATGACCGCCCTCAGGCTGGGGGAGGAATATTTTTCCCTAAACGGGATAGCTGGAGAGGAGGATCTAAAGCTCCTCTATCCCAGGCCCTGGAAGGCTCTCTTTTCTCTCGAATCTGAAACGCATGGTCTTGAGGAGGAGCTTCTCTACGCCCTGGTTCGGGAGGAAAGCCACTTCGATGCAGCAGTCTCCAGTCATGCCGGAGCGGTAGGTCTCAGCCAGCTTATGCCTTCTACTGCGGTGGATGTAGCTTCCAGGATGGGGCTGCCCCGTCCCTCGGTATTGGATCTGCGGGAGCCGCAGCTCAACCTCTCCATCGGGGCGTGGTATCTCGCCCATCTTATGAGCCGCACCGATACCACCGCTGAGGCGCTCTACGCCTACAATGGCGGACTCACCCGGGTTCGCCGCTGGAAGGCTCAGTATCCCCGGCTGCCGGAAGATCTCTTTCAGGAGATGATTCCCTTCCCGGAAACCCTTCACTACGGCCGGAAAATCCTTGTCTCTTATTCCATTTACCGATATCTTTACGGCTTTGAAGAACAGATTGTTCTCTTCTGGCCTGATGCTCTCGAGGGGAACAGATTTGATTAATATCAAACTTATCAGGAGTCTTACATGAGCCCGCTTCAGGCGATTTTTTTCGGTGTTCTTCAAGGCGCAACCGAATTCCTCCCTGTTTCCAGTTCAGGGCACCTGGCGGTGACCAAGCATCTCTTTCATCTTCAGGAGGTACCCCTCCTTTTCGATGTGATCCTTCATGTGGCGACCCTCCTGGTGGTCCTCATTGTTTTCCGCCGCCGGGTTGGTAAACTGCTTCTCGCTCTGGGTCGCTTTATCATCCGAAAACAGGAGGAGGAAGATAAAACGCAGTTGCGGCTTATTGGAGTTATTCTCCTGGCCACCCTCTTAACGGGAATCCTTGGCCTTGCCCTGGAGCGGCTGGAGGTGGGATCCTATCCGAAGATGGTAAGCATCCTTTTTATTGTAACGGGACTCATCCTTGTGATAAGCAGCCGTTGGGTCGGCAGGGTTGATTACGAGGCCATCGGGATAAAGCAGGGGCTCATTGCGGGGATCGCCCAGGGGTTTGGGGTTCTTCCCGGTATAAGCCGGGCTGGTATCACCATCTCTGCGGCTCTCCTCTCCGGGATGAACCGGGAGAAGGCGGGGGAGTTCTCCTTTCTAATCAGCCTGCCTGCCATCGCCGGTGCGCTGCTTTTGGAACTGCGGAACGTTGAAGCCCTTTTCAGTGCCGTATCCCCCTTGATGGTAGCTATCGGTTTTCTTTCCGCTTTCCTCACCGGGCTGGCTGCACTTCTTCTTCTTTTGAAGCTGGTGGAGAAGGGGAAGCTCTACTTTTTCGCCCTCTATCTGATCCCCCTGGGGGTTTTAGGTACTGTTTTCCTGTA